>NZ_JANSIB010000027.1:0-8414 GCF_047461895.1 Synechococcus sp. R55.8
ACGGTCAGGACTTGGGTCATGGTTCTATTGTGACTTCCGCATTCCTCCCGGCACTGACCCTACGGGTACAGTGCGGGGCTCCTGCGATTTCTAGCTGAGGTGTGGCTCTTTGTGATGTGGTGAGGTGAAGCCAAGATGGACGTGATCCCAGATGAACCGATTGTAATTGCCAGCCTGCTGAGCCTGGCTTTGCTGGGGATCTTGATTCTGAACTTGGCAGGGCGTGGGTCTGGGGATGCAGATTAAAAGGTTGACAAGCTTACTTATCCTTCTTTAGGATTAGGATCGCCTTGTCGGAGAGCGCCCCCATCGTCTAGAGGCCTAGGACACATCCCTTTCACGGATGCGACAGGGGTTCGAATCCCCTTGGGGGTATTGGGTCAGAGTTATAAGATGAAGCCGTCAACAGGGGATCCCTGGCAGCGGTGACACCTTACTCAGACTTTACTCAGAGAGGCTTTGCTGCCACAAACCACTCCAGATACAAGCTGGGAGAGCGGGTCATCTGGGATCCAGACACAAGTGGTATTGGCAGTTAGCCAACTGCAACTCCATCGGGGAGGATTCCTATCCAGCCCTCGCCCCCCCCCAAGATTGGGAAAGCCTCTAGAAGGTCGGGCCCAGTTGCCCAATCGGCTACGGCTTGGGTTTGAGCAGACCTAGGGCCTGCCAGGATCAGGTGCTGGCCACCAGAGCTTCAGCCGGCGTGGCGGCGACCAACAGCTCATCTTTGATAAGCTCTGCCAGCTCCTGCAGTTGGCGAATCGCCTCTGCCCCTTCCAATTTCATAAGCTCCCGGTCATCCCGCATTTCTGTCCAGCTAATGGAGCATTCGGAAACCAAAAAGCGGATTAGGTGCCCCTCTCGTAAACTGACCATAAACGAGGCACTCTCGAAAGACGTACCACAGGTGTAGCAAGAGGCTGGGTAGCCCCGCTTCTCCAAAACGATGGCCAGAGCCTGCAAACTCATCACCAGATCTTGAACATAGCTGCGGTATTGTTCCGCCAACCGTGTGAACATCACACTCCTCCCTAACGGATTGGCACTTTTGGGGCTTAGCCTAGCTGCAAATGACCTAACTAGTAATTTATGCTTAGGGCTAGGATTACATCTATCATAACAATCGACAACCCCTCAAGGAAGTGGTTAAGGCCACAGAGTAGGCGAAGTCTACTTCAGTGAAATGTAGTATTCAACACTTCTCTTAACAGGGACATCAAAATTTACCTCGAGTCAATGCTCTTATCTATCGGGATCCTCACCCAGTGCTTGGCCCAGTCTTTTCTCAAAATGGCTCAGGGCTGCTCGTGTCAGCAGGACAGTTGCCTCAAAGCTTTCTCTTGCAAGGGTCTCACCGATCGCGAAGTAAGACGCGGTCTTTTGACAAGAGACCGGCGGGAGTGTCAAGTGGGCCAAGGCTTGCAGACGAATGCAGATCAAGGTGGGTTCCCGCCCGATTATGCTGAGAAAATTCTCGGCATGGACAATTGAGAAGGAACAGCTTGATGCTGACACCTGTTGATCTGGAAAAACGAGTGGCTTATTTGCAGAGTCCCCAAGCCATTCGGGATCGCTGTCGGTTGCTACTGGAAAGGGTTTTGGCCGGTGAATCAGAGCATTTTCGCCTCGACCTGAACCGGCTGGGATCCGTAGCCGACTATGTGATCACCACAATGCGGGCCCATTATCCCAACGGGGAAATTCCCTTCCACAGCCGCTGGCAACATTTTCAGGTGGGATCCGGGGAGCGCCTAGCCCGTTTGGAAAATCGACTTAAAGACATGGATCCGCTGGAGCGGCTGCGATGCAAGTGGGATCTGGCCATCGTCAGCGTGTTGCTGGACGCAGGCGCAGGCTCTGCCTGGAAGTACTGGGATCCAGAAGGTCAGGCGGTGGTGGGTCGTTCCGAAGGTTTGGCCTTGGCCAGTTTCGACTGGTTCTGGCGAGGTGGGTTTTCCAGCGATCCCCAGCAGCCTCTGCAGGTGGATGCGGCGGGCCTGGAGCGGATCACCTTGGCGGATTTGGCAGCAGCTTTCCAGGTGGGGCCGGAAAATCCTTTACTGGGACTGGAGGGGCGCTGGCAACTGCTGCAAAGGTTGGCACAAACTTTGCGGGCTCAACCTCATTACTTTGGATCTGGTCACAATCTTCCTCGTCCAGGCCGGTTGTGGGACGCCATCCAACCCGAGGATCCCAGCCGTGGGATCAAAGCAGCACAGGTCTTCCAGGCAGTTCAGAGGGGGTTTAGCTCCATTTGGCCTGGGCGAGTCTCGCTGGCCGGGATCCCTCTGGGGGATGTCTGGCCCTATCCCCACCTGCCCCAAACGGAGCCGGGGAGCCATTGGGTGCCTTTTCACAAGTTGTCCCAATGGATGACCTATTCCCTGCTGGAGCCGTTGCAGCAGGAGGGGATCCCGATCTGGGGTTTGGATGAGCTGACGGGTTTGGCGGAGTATCGCAACGGGGGGCTGTTTGTGGATTTGGGGGTGATCCAGCTCAAGCAGCCGGAGATTGGGCAGCAACCGCATCCCCCAGATTCGACGGTGATTGTGGAGTGGCGGGCCCTGACGGTGATTTTGCTGGATCAAGTTGCCTCCTTAATCCGGGAAAGGCTTGGCTGCTCTGCCCAGGAGTTGCCCCTGGTGAAAATACTGCAAGGGGGAACCTGGACGGCAGGGCGGCAAATCGCTGCCCAGCTCAGGCCAGATGCTTCTCCCCCCATCCAACTGCTCAGCGATGGCACGGTGTTCTAAGAGGGGATGGGCAGGCCCCGAGTAATCCTTATGAAACTTCGCAGCAGCCGCATGGCCAGGTCGGGACGGGATCCCCAGTGCAGATGCAGGTACGAAGCGTGAAGACGCTCGGTGGCCCATCCTTCCTGTTGAAGCTGGGCGGGGGATCCCCAGCTGTAGATTGGGCTGGGGGAGATGGGGGTGCTGCGGGAGCGGTGAAATTCATGCCCGCGCAGGCGATCCCCGGCTGGCGCCAGCAGGGTTGGGCGCAAAACGGCAGCTGCGCGGTAGCCCAAACACAGCCGGTCGGCCATGTCTACCTGGATGGGCAACAGCCCGGCCATCGGGTAGGTCTTTCCCTGAAAATCGGTAAGGGATTGGCCCAGCACCATCAGTCCGCCGCACTCGGCGTAGAGGGGTGGGTGGGCGGGCGGGAGCGGGCGTTGGTTAATGCTCTCAGATAGAGGTGCTGCAAACAATTCCGGGAACCCTCCCCCCAGCAGCACGCCGTCGCAGGGCTCCGGTGGCCATAGCCCCACCTGGAGGGGGGAATACTCCAGCAGCTCGGCTCCACAGGCCCGCAACAGATCCAAGTTGTCGGCGTAGTAGAAGTTAAAGGCGTGGTCTTGGGCCACCGCCACCCGTACCTGTTCGCAGCGGCGGGGCGGAGTCCTTTCGGTGAGAGGGGGGATCCCTGGCCACAGCTCTCCTACCGCTGGAGGAAGCCTCCGAATCAGGGGCAATAGGCCATCCCAATTGACGTGTTGCTCCGCCAGCTCGGCCCAGGCAGCTTGCCAGTGGGGGAAGTGATCCAGTTCTGAGACAGGCACCAACCCCAGGTGTCGGCTGGGCAACCGCAAATCCTCCCGCCGGGGAAACTGGCCCAAGACCGGGATCCCCGCTGCAGCCGCTGCCTGCTGCAAGATTTGTCCATGCCGCTCCGAGGCCACCCGGTTGAAAATCACCCCAGCAATGGAGAGGCGGGGATCCCAGCGGCTCAAGCCGTAGAGCAAAGCGGCCACCGTCGTTCCCATGCCGCTGCCATCGATCACCAGCACCACAGGGATCCCGAGCAGGCGGGCCACATGGGCGCTGCTGGCAAAAAAAGGCTCCGTTCCGCCCTCGGGGAGGGGCAGGGATCCCGGCGCTCGTCCATCGAAGAGGCCCATTACCCCCTCCACAATGGCTCCATCCTTGTCCTGGCAATGGTGGCGAAAGCAGCGCTGCACAAAGTCCTCGTCGGTCAAGAAGGGATCCAAAGTGCGACAGGGGATCCCGCTCACCGCCGTGTGAAACAGAGGATCAATGTAATCCGGCCCCACCTTGAAAGGTTGGATGCGCAGGCCCCGTCGCCTCAGAGCGGCCAACAGAGCCAGAGTGATGGTGGTTTTGCCGCTGCCGCTTGCTGCCGCCGCCAGCAGAATGGCCATCTTTCCTGCCCAAGGGTTAGAACTCGATGCCGATTTGCGCCTTGATCCCCTGGTCACGGAAGGGATGCTTGACCAAAGTCATCTCCGTCACCAGATCGGCTCGGTCGATCAACGCTGCCGGCGCGCCCCGCCCCGTCAAGATCAGGTGAACCCGCTCCGGTTTCTCCGCTAGCCCGGCCAACACCCTGTCCGGCGAGAGATATCCCAACTTGAGGGCGACATGGATCTCATCCAGAAGCACCAACTGAAACTCCCCGCTGGTGAACAGCTCCCGCCCCTTTTCCCAGGCCGCCTGTGCATGGGCGATGTCTCGCTCCCGGTCTTGGGTTTCCCAGGTAAAGCCCTCTCCCATGGCGTAAAAAGCTATTTTCCCCAGGCCCAGCTCTGGATGCTCGGCCAACTTTCGCAACAGCTTGGCTTCTCCTGGATCCCAGGCCCCCTTGATAAATTGCACCACCCCCACCGACAATCCCTGGCCGAGGGCGCGGAAGATCATGCCAAAGGCAGCCGTGGTCTTTCCCTTGCCCTGCCCGGTGTGTACGATGATCAAGCCCTTGTCATCTCGCATGCCCGACAGACGCTGCCGCTGGATCTGCTGGCGTTTTTGCATTCTTTGGCGATGCCGCCAGTTTGGGTCGGCCTCTGCGCCCGGTGAAGACTCCGCACCGCTATCGCAAGCGTCCTCAAGTTCTGTTGTCGAGAGGGGTTGGGATCCGGAAGCCGGTGCAGGCAAGCCAGACAGGGCGGGTTGGGCCATAATCAAAAGGAATCGAGATTCGCCACACAGGCTGAGGGGAACTGCACCACTGGCGCGACCGTCGGGGCAAACCCAAGTTCCCCACAGTGAACCGCCTTTATCCTAATCCGGTTTCATTCGGCTGGGATATGAGAGAACCGGCTGCCGCTTTCCGAGATAGCCTGCTGATGTACTGCTTCATCTGGGCAGTGCTGGCAATAGGGTGTTTTCAAGTCTTGCCCCGCATCCAAGTCGTATCTGCCGCCGAGTTGCAACCGTGGCTAGCGCCCAGCTACTTTGCAGGTCTGGGGGGATCCCTATTGGCAGCCTTGGGATCCCTGTTGGCCATCTCAGCCGAAACGACGCCAAATCCTGCCGACAAAAAGCATCTGCACCGCTTGGCTTGGGGATTGGGGACAGTTGGCTTTCTCGGCGTTCTCTCCCCCCTGGGCTTGGCCGGCGCATTCTTTCTCAAAGCCGCTCAGGGGACAGACTGGTGGCAGGGTCTGTTTGGCTGAAGCCGCCCACAGCTTATTTTTTTGACAAATGGGCGGAGGTTGGGGGTACTATAGGGACAAGTTCCGTTCTTTATCCAGAGCAGACTGAGGGACCAGGCCCAATGAAGCTGCGGCAACCCGGCGGAAGCCTCCGCTACGGTGCCAATTCCTGCGGTTAGTCAGTAACCGAAAGATAAAGGCAATAAAGTTTTCTCTAGAGGATAGCCCTCGTTGGCGGGGGACTTTTCTGGCAACTTTATCCTTTAGCAGCTCCCATAGCTCTGGTCGCGGCAGCGGGGCAAGGCCTTCGCGGCAGTGCTGGTGCGTCAGCGGTGCAGAACGCTTGCTGGTTGCTGGGCCTTTCCTCTGGCTGAGTTGGGGCTGGTGCGGAGCACCTGGGGATCCCTGGTTGGCTCTTTCTCCGACGGATAATGAACGAGCGGGTGAGCCTTGTTTTTTGTTCAGGTTCTCAGTTCTAGCTTTTAAGGAGAAGGTTCGTTGTCCAAGTCGTTTTTGTTTTCCTCGGAGTCGGTGACGGAGGGGCACCCCGACAAAATCTGCGATCAGATCTCCGATGCCATCGTGGATGCCCTCTTGACGGCGGATCCCCTCAGTCGGGTGGCCGCCGAGGTGGTGGTCAATACGGGCCTGGTTTTGTTGACCGGGGAGATCACCTCGCAAGCGCAGGTCAACTTCACCCGTCTGGTGCGGGACAAGGTGGCCGAAATTGGCTATACCGATGCCAAGAATGGGTTTTGTGCAGAAAGCTGCGCGGTGTTGGTGGCTTTCGATGAGCAATCTCCCGATATTGCCCAAGGGGTGAACATGGCCCTGGAAAGTCGCGGCTCCCAGGAAGATCAATTCGACTTGGTCGGGGCCGGGGATCAGGGGTTGATGTTTGGCTTTGCCTGCGATGAAACTCCCGAGTTGATGCCCTTGCCCATTAGCTTGGCCCACCGCCTCAGCCGCCAGTTGGCCACGGTTCGCAAAAACGGCACCCTGCCCTATCTGCGCCCGGATGGCAAAACGCAGGTGACTGTGGCCTATGAGGAAGGTCGCCCGGTGGGCATTCACACCCTGCTCATCTCCACCCAGCACACACCCACGATTGGCGCCATTACGGAAGAGGCGGCGGTGCAAGAGCGGATCCGCGCCGATCTCTGGGAGGCAGTGGTCACGCCGGTGTTTGCCGAGCTGCCCATCAAGCCGGATAGCCACACCCGCTTCCTCACCAATCCCACCGGCAAGTTTGTCATCGGCGGCCCTCAGGGAGATGCGGGCCTGACCGGACGCAAGATCATCGTCGATACCTACGGCGGCTATTCTCGCCATGGGGGCGGGGCCTTCTCCGGCAAGGATCCCACCAAGGTGGATCGCAGCGCTGCCTATGCGGCTCGTTACGTGGCCAAGAACATCGTGGCAGCTGGCTTGGCGCAAAAATGTGAAGTGCAGGTGAGCTACGCCATTGGGGTAGCCCGCCCCATCAACATTTTGGTGGAAACCTTTGGCACAGGGCGCATCCCCGACGAAGAGCTGTTGCGGCTGGTGCAGCGCCACTTCGATCTGAGGCCGGCAGCCATTTTGGCCCAGTTCCAACTGCGGGAGCTGCCCCGCCAACGGGGGGGACGCTTCTACCAAAATGTAGCGGTCTATGGTCACTTCGGGCAAACTCACCTGGATCTGCCCTGGGAGCGCACCGATAAAGCCGCTCTGCTGCGGGAGGAGGCTCTTGCCAAGGCGACTGCCCTCTTGGCCTAAGAGGGGATCACTAAGACGGCCTGCTGCCTCAATGCTTGCCCTGGTGCAGTTGCTTAACCAGGTGGGGTAGCTCCGGCAGGATCAGGCTGCGCATAGCCAGTTGCACGGCTGCTGGGGAGCCAGGCATGGAAAAGATCAAGCACTTTCCGTGGATCCCGGCGATGGCCCGAGAGGCGATGGCCCGACTGCCAATCTGGGCATAGCTGAGCTGGCGGAAGATCTCCCCAAAGCCGGGCAAGGTCTTTTCCAGGAGAGCCTCGATGGCGTCGTAAGTGGTGTCGCGGGGGGCGATGCCTGTGCCACCATTCAACAAGATCACCGGCAGGGATCCGGCCCAATCCTGAACCTGCTCTCGAATGAGCTGCGGTTCATCTCGGAGAATGCAATATCTCTCCACCCGGTGGCCGGATTCCTGGAGGGCTGTGCAGATGAACTGGCCGCTGTGATCGGTTTCAGGGGTGCGCGTGTCGCTGACGGTGATCACCCCACAGGGCAAGGCGGCAAAAATGTGCTCCGCACCGCTGTCGCAATCGAGGGGAAAGTTCATGGCCAGGATCCCTGAGGAAAGAGAGTGGTAAGCCCATCAAGACTGTCCCTGAGGGGGCTCGGCAGGAGTTGGAGGGTCAACGACCGTCTGCTGGAGCTCTAGGATCCCTGAGGACTCTGCCCCACCAGCACGGGCGAGTTGGGGAGGAGGGGACTGGGCGAGCAGGCGGCGCAGCTTGGGGGGAAGCTCCTGCAACTGCTCCAACAACAAGTTTAGAGATATGGCCGGTTCTCTGGAAAACAGGGATCCTGCGAGGGGTACCGGCGGCAGAGGAGAACAGGCAAAGGCAGCCGCAGCCAAAGAGCGGATCCGCTCCTGCTGCTCCTGCCAAAGGAACTGGCCGATTTCTGGGGGAAAGGTAAGATGAGGAGAGCCGCGACGCTGCCAAAGGCGGAGAAGCTGCTCCACAGAGGCGGCCTTGTACCGCCCCTGGTAGAGGGCTTCTAGCAAGGCTGCCGGGATCCAAAGATCCGGGAACAACTGGCTCCAGCGCTCCACCCAAACCTGGCTGGGTTGACCTTCCAGCTCAAACCCATAGTGCTCCAGAAAGGTGGCAGGATCCATCAGCCCATGGCAGCCCAAGGAAACTCAACCCAAGCTAGTCCAGATCCGCCGAGACAAAGGGGAGATAAAGCCTTTCTCCCTGGATCTCGCAAGACAGCTCTCGTCCAAGAATACCCCTATTTGCCTTTCATGAAGGCTCTGTGAAGA
>NZ_JANSIB010000027.1:8514-21675 GCF_047461895.1 Synechococcus sp. R55.8
TTTCATGAAGGCTCTGTGAAGAGGCTATAAAGCTGCAAAGCTGCGGTACGCTTAAAGACTCAGTGGCTGACGGGCCCCAGCTCAAGCGCTGCCTCCAGAGCGCGCTCGCTATCAGGAAACTGCGTCAGCAGCCGTCCTAGGAAGGCGACATCTCCCGTCAGGCCGTACAGAGCCATGAGCACATCCCCGGCATAGCGGCTCTGGGGGAAGCGGTTCAGCAGCTCATTGCCGGCGTAGATCGCCTGGCGGGCATAGCCATCCTGCAGGGCTTTGGCTTCCAGAAAGTAGCTGTAGCTGAGGCTGCCAGGATCCACGTAGTCCGGCAGTGACGTGTCGAACAAGCTGGTATCTTCTGTCACTCCTGGGGGGAAGCCCGGCAGCGGATAGATGGCTGCCGTTTCCTCGGGAGGGTAGGTGGTGTACTGGCGGTAGAGGATCAGCACCTGCCGGTACAGGCTTTCTTCCTGAAGATGGGCAGGGGCGGTGGGATCCGCCAGCACAGAGCCGAGTAACTCTGCTGCTACAGCATGGTGATTGGCCCGCTGATAGTCCGATAGAGAACTGGAGGAAGCTGGTTGCGGCGGCGCGCTTCCATCAGCATCCCCACTCAGGCCACCGGCACGGGTTTGGTTAAACAGCCACAGGTACCCATTGCGCCAACCGTCGGCAACGGCCCAGTGGGCGGCCAGTTGATAGCGTTGTTGGGGAGTGGATTGGGCTTGCCAACGGCTCAATTGGCGCCAGCGTTCTCGTTGGGCCTGGATTTTCGGTTGCAGAGGGGTGCGGCTGGCGGGCACGGGATCCCAGTCGTCCAGCCAGTAGCCGCCATCCAGCAAGGGGTAGCGATCCAACACAGCATCCAAAGCCAGATTTTCCGTCAGCTGCAGGGCTAGGTCGTAGCGGTGTTCGCGGGCGAAGCGAACCGCCAGAGCATAGCGGACGGCGGCGGCCAGAGGATGCTCGCCGTGGCGGTCGAGAAAAGCTTGCAACTCGCTGGGGGTTGCACCGCTGTCTAAGAGCAAAAGCAGGCGGCGGCGCAAGACGTAGCGCATGTCTCCATCGCCGAAGGGATCCGCCAGCCAATTGGCCAAAAGGACCAGTGCTTCTTCCCTTTTGCCCTGCCACTCCAAGGTGCGTGTCAGCCAGAAGAGGGCATCGTCGGCACCGGGATGATCCGGGTAGACGGTCAGCCAAGTCCGCCAAAGGGTCTCTTCCTCTGCTGGGGGGAAAGGCCGCGGGATCGGTTCGCCGGTCTCGGGGTTGTAGAGGGAATGGCCAAAATAGCTGCCCCCCCGAATGCGGGCGTATTCCCGGCAAGCTTGCGTAAAGCGGGAATTGGGAAAAGCTTCTGCCAACTGCAGCAAAACCAGGTGGTCGTCGATGCCGTGAAGAGAGGCAAAGTCCTCGTTGAGAGCCTTCTGCAGCAGCGGCTCCCCGCTGGGATCCCCTTTTAAGTAGAGAAGAGCCGCCGCCAAAAACCGCTGCGGGTCAGCATCATCGCCCACCACGCTGCGCAGCAACACCTGAGCGGCAGGGGGGAGAGTTTCTGGATCCGCTATCTGCAGCAGAAAAAAGTGTCGGGATGGGGGCGGTAAATCTTCGTACAAAGGGCGCACCGTTTGCACCGTCGGCTGTTCTAGGATCAACACTTGGCCGGCACGCCCATAAACATCAGTGTATGGAGAAACATTCCCCGCAACCCGCTGCCGCACCGCCTGCACCTGCGACAGCGCCCAAGAGGGGATCCTTTCCTCCTCGTAGGGCAAGGCGCTCAAGAGTTTCTTTGCCCGCTGCGGAGAGCTGCTTTCCAAGGCGGGGAGCAGCGCTCTGTAGACCTGATCTCGCAAGGGAAATTCTTCTTGGGTCAGCAAGCTGTTGAGCCAGTTGAGATTAAAACTCCACTCGGGGCTATCGGCTTGGATCCCGGCCAAGGCCAGCTCGGTGAGGCGCTGCACCGACTCTGGCCGATCCAGCCCAAACAGCTCGTATTGAGGCGCAATCTCCTGCCCGCTTGAGTAGTCATAGCCCCCGAACAAAGCTGCTGGGGCGAAAAACTGAGCCGAATTTTGCCGCAGCCGATCCTCCAACCACCAACGGCTGTAGGGCAGGCCATGGCTTTGCAAGGTGTAGAAGGCGTAGCTGCGGCGGCTCGGGTCGGCGGATCCCCCCCAGCGGGCCAACACCGGATAGGTAAGAGGAAACCAGCGATCACTTTGGCCGGGATCGAACGCTGGCGAGCCTCCATAGCCAAACTCAGAAAAGACGGTGTACCGATAGAAGATCAGATCCCGGTGCATCTGCAGCCGTAGCCGCTGCAGTAAGGCATAGCCCCCCGCTCCTAACCCCGCCAAGAAGCCGGCAGTGAGAGCCACCATTGCTACGGGACGAAGGGGAAAGCGGCGGGACGAGGGCGCAGCAGGAGGGGTAGCTGGATTCATAAAACCCAATCCAAATCAAAGCAGGCGCCCCCACTCTACTCGATACTCGACTGTGTTGGAAGACAGAGGGAATGCCCACAGCCGTTTCCAGCCGGCTTGAGACGCCGGCCCTCTGCGCCACCCAAGGTCATCAGTCTTACCCCTGCCTGAGAGGGATCCCGGCCAGCCATTTCTTGGAAAGGCTCTGCTGTATTGCTTTATCGTTGTTTCAAACAAGATTAAGACACTTTGCCGCCGACTCCTACCCCCACAATAAGAGGGGCGGCTGCGCCGCTCTTCTAAAACCCTTGCCTTTGACCATTCCTGCAGTGCATCCCCCGATTTCTTGGAGGCCTGAGTTGCCAGCACCCTTTCAGGATAGGCTCTCCCTTAGCCGGCGGTTGCCATGGCCTTCAACCCCTTCAAAATCAGGTAGTCCAGAATACTGGTGTTCTCCTCGCCGCGATAATTAAAATTGGAGCGCACCAGCCACAGCCCCTTCTGAGTGCGGCAACAGAGGTTCAGCAGCGTGCGGGCCAAAATCTGTTGACGCGCCTGTAAATCCCGCGCCGCATCGAAAACCTCCCCGTCCCATTCCGGCGTCAGCACACGGCTGTTGTAGAGCACATGCCAGAGGGAGCGGGACCAGCTGGGGTTGGTGATATCAAACCAAAATTGGTAATCCGCCTCCAAACCCCGAGTGATGTAGGCCCCCGGAGTTGCAACTACCAAGTAACGGGAATAGTCGGGCTCGAAGCGGCTGCTGCTGGGGGTCTGTCCCGAGCGGATCATGGCCAAAAAGGCGGGATCCCCTTCGGCGGGGAAGGCCTGGCGAAACCGCCGTGCCGCTTCCATCAACACGCGCAGCAGCTCTTGATCCTGAGGGGAAGCAATCGCCGGGGCTAAGTGATCGGCAAAAAACTGCTGGAAGAAAGCGGCCAATGAAGGGCCGGGACGATAGCCGCGCAGCCAATCGAACAGTCGCTGGTAGCGCTCCAGGTTGGCAAACCCCACCCGCTCCGGCTGCCGTACTGCTGTTCGGGGACGCAGAGAACGCCCCACCGGATCCCAGGTATCTTCGGCCAACAGAGCCGCCCGGATGGGATCCAGCCCCAGCACCCAGCTCAACATCAGCCGCCAAGCCGGCAAAGTGGGAAAAGCACCCCACTCGGGATGGGCCAATTCTGCTGCCGTCAGCACCGCCCGCACCAAGGGATAGCGGATCAACGCCGGGAAGGGGGCAATCGACAAAACCGGCACTTCCGACAACTGCTCCTGCAAGCTCAGGCTCACCCCCACATCCATACGGGGCAGCAAAACAGCAATGCGATGGGCCGGGATCCCGGCCCCCAAAAGCCGGCGAATTTGGGCAACCATCACCTCCACTGCCGCAAACTGGGTCTCTTCCTCCAGCGTTTGCACCAGCGGCAGTCCTCCCCCCTTCGGCTCGGGCAGCGGATGAGAAAACTGGGGATCCAACACCCGCGCAATCTGCACCCCTAAGCGGATCATGCCTGCTGAAGCGCGATGGCTCCCCTCCAGAAACCGAACCTGCGTTTTTTCCATCAAGAAGTCGGCCACAGCTTCCGGGATCCCGGTCAAAGAGACCCCGCCGCCGAGGGTGTAGCTGAAAAATTGGCTTTGCAAATGGGCTTGCCCCTGCCGGTAAAACTCCAGCGCCACCCCGCAACTGTCTTCCGCCTGATCTACGATCAGATGATCCCACTCTTGCCAAAACTCCGCTAGCGGCAGGATGTGTTCGCCAAACAGCCGAATTTGCAGACCAAAATCCAAGGATCCCAACCGAAGTGCTGCCTCCCACAGCCGCCCCACACAGCAGCCCATTGCCTGTAAGGCCTCTGCCCGCCGTGGATCCGCCTCTTCCGGCCAAGCCCTGGCCAGCCGGGATCCCACCACTTCTGCCGACAAACCCGAAGCCCCCGCAATGTAAGCAGCACTGCTAATCTGATCCCAGATCTGGAACTCCTTGAGCCCGACCCCGGCAAAGGCTTCCCCATGCCGAGGGCACAAAGCGCAGGCTCGTTCGCAGAGAAATTGAGTGAGATCTTTGGCCAAGGGGATCGGCTCAAACTGAGGAGGCAACTGAGGAAGGCGGGCACACACCTGCGGCCAATGATCGGCCAACGAGCGTCCCACCCGCTGCAAGAACGTTTCGATCCGCCACGGCCCCACCAAGCCCGAACTGGACTGCTGCAAGCGCCGCAGCACCTCATCCGCTTGCCGTTGACTCCGCACCAAAAACAAGACCCGGCCCGGATCGGCTCCTGCCTGCAACAATCTCCGATAGTGATCTACACAAGCCTGGGTCAGCCCACTGCCTGCCCAGCCCATTACACTTTGGAAGGGAGATGGCTTCCCTGGCCAATGGCTCTTTTCTTCCACTTGAGCTGCCCTTACCCTCTCCGGCCTCTCCAACCAACCCATTTTCTCAGCAAAAGTCTGGACAAACGGGCCTTCGCTTCATTATGATTGTTTTCCGTTGCCAACTGAGTCCATCCGCTTTGGCGACCCGGCGCGCTGCTACACCAGATACTGCCTCTTTAGCAGGTAAGTCTGAGCAGCTCTCAACAAAAGCAGTTTGGCGTGCAGCTTTGGGGGTGAACTAAGCAAGAGGCTCAGCGTTGCCGGCGCTGAACTTGGCCTCGGGGGATCCCTACCTTGCCCTTTCGCCTCAGCCGGCAGACTCAGCTTTGTCTTGAGCTTCCTGCTGCCACGCTATTGCTGTATGCCTATCCATCCGGCTAACTGAGCCATTGGCCTACGGCCCGCTTCGCGAACGGCTAGCCGATTGTCGGAGTGAGCTGGCTCTCAGTTGATGAAAACGAGTCGTGCAGGCTCGATTGGAGGTTCTTGTGGCACTTGGCATCCTCGGAAGAAAAGTCGGCATGACCCAGATCTTCTCTCCAGAAGGGCTGGCCATTCCGGTCACTGTCGTGCAGGCGGGGCCTTGCACCGTGACCCAGATCAAAACCCAAGCCACAGATGGCTACAACGCCATTCAGTTGGGCTACTTGCCCACCACTGAAAAGCATCTCACGCGGGCGCAGCGGGGCCACCTCACCAAAGCAGGGGTGACAGAGCTGCTGCGCCACCTGCGGGAGTTCCGGGTTGACCAGCCAGAAGCCTACCAGTTGGGGCAGAAAATTACCGTCGAGATGTTTTCCCCCGGCCAGTTGGTGGATGTGGCCGGTACCTCCATCGGGCGAGGGTTTGCCGGCTATCAAAAGCGCCACCACTTTGGTCGTGGCCCCATGTCCCACGGCTCCAAAAACCACCGCCGACCGGGCTCCATTGGCGCCGGTACAACCCCAGGCCGCGTGTTTCCGGGGATGCGCATGGCGGGGCGGCTGGGAGGTGGCCGAGTCACCACCCGCAAATTGCAGTTGGTGCAGGTGGATCCGGAGCGGGATCTGTTGGTGATCAAGGGCTGCGTGCCCGGCGTAGAAGGAGGGCTGCTGGAGATCACCCCTGCCAAGCAGGTGGGCAACAAGCGCTAAGGAGGGATCCCTGGCAAAGGCTGACCCGCATCCGCAAAGACGAGGAAACCATGGCAAGTTGTGTGGTGAAAAATTGGCAAGGGGAAACGGTGGGCAGCGCGGAGCTGAGCCTTAAAGTTGCTCGTCCCGAAACAGCCGCCCACATCCTCTATCTGGCACTGCGCCGGCAGATGACCAATGCTCGTCAGGGCAACGCCCACACCAAGACCCGAGCTGAGGTGCGCGGCGGCGGTCGCAAGCCTTGGAAGCAGAAAGGCACCGGTCGAGCCCGTGCCGGCTCCATCCGCTCCCCACTTTGGCGCAAAGGGGGGGTGATCTTCGGCCCCCGCAAGCGGGAATACAACCTGGCCATGAACCGCAAAGAACGGCAACTGGCCCTGCGCACCGCTCTGCAAAGTCGGGTGGAAGACCTGATCGTCGTGGAGGATTTCCAGGAGCAGCTCAACCCGCCCAAAACCCGTGCTGTGGCCCAGGCTTTGCTGCGCTGGGGGGTGATGGAAGATCAATCGGCTCTGCTCATCGTTGCCGAACGCTCGGAAGCCGTAGAGCGGGCCGTGCGCAACATCGCCCGCGTTAAGCTGATCGGCCTGGATCAGATCAACGTTTTCGATCTGCTCAACGTCGATTGGGTGCTGATCACCGTTTCTGCCCTAGAGCAGCTCAAGGCCCGTTGGGGATCCGACGCCGCGCCGGCAGTTCTGGAGACTCCCTCTGAGGATGCACCTCAGGCCGACATAGCCGGAGATCAGGCCCTGCCCGGAGATGGGCCGGAAGATCAGGCCGTTCCAGAAAGCGAACACGAGGAAGCAGAGCAAACCCCAGCCCAACCTGAGGCCCAGGAAAACCAAGCTGACCTCCAAGGACGTCCAGCAGATCCGCAGGGGCCAGAAGAGCAAACCGAAGAGCCCCAAGATCCAGCAGAAGAACTGGCTCAAGGAGCAGAGCCGTCAACGGTAGAAGAGGCCGAAGCAGCCCCAGCAGAGGAGGAAAGCGATGACTGAGAGCAAGCGGATCCTGGCCGACGTCCTGTTGCGCCCCGTCATCACCGAAAAGGCAACCGCCTTGATGGAGCAGCGCAAATATGTCTTTGAAGTGCTGCCCACCGCCACCAAGCCGCTCATCCGAGCTGCCGTCGAAGAAATGTTCCGCGTGCGAGTTACTTCCGTCAACACCCTGAAGCTCCCGCGCAAGCAACGGCGGGTGGGCCGCTTCGTTGGCTATCGCACCCGTCCCAAGCGAGCCATCGTGACCTTGGCGGAGGGAGATTCCATCACCCTCTTCCCGGACACCTAACCCCCCTTTTTGAGTTGTTGTCATCCCATCCCCCACCCCTACCCGAGCCATGGGCATTCGTACTCTCCGACCTTACACCCCCAGCACCCGTCACATGACGGTCTCTGACTTCGAGGAGCTGTCCCGTGACGAGAACGGCAAGCGGCCCAGACCGGAAAAGTCGCTGCTGCAATTTATTCACCGCAAGAAAGGGCGCAACAACCGTGGCGTCATCACCTGCCGGCACCGCGGTGGTGGCCACAAGCGGCTTTACCGCATCATCGACTTCCGCCGTGACAAGCGGGGGATCCCGGGGACCGTCAAAACCGTCGAGTACGATCCCAACCGCAGTGCCCACATCTGCTTGGTGGAATACGAAGACGGAGAGAAACGCTACATCCTCGCTCCCCGCAACCTAGAGGTGGGATCCACCATCATGGCCGGGCCAGAGGCCCCCTTTGAGATCGGCAATGCCATGCCCCTGGAGCGGATCCCCTTGGGAACGGTGGTTCACAATGTGGAGCTGTATCCCGGTCGCGGCGGGCAGATCGTTCGCGCCGCCGGGGCTGGCGCTCAAGTGGTGGCCAGAGAAGGCAAATATGTCTCCCTCAAGCTGCCCTCCGGCGAAGTCCGCATGATCCGCGGCGAGTGCTACGCCACCATCGGCCAACTGGGCAACGTTGACCACAACAACATCAGCCTGGGCAAGGCGGGTCGTAGCCGTTGGTTGGGGCGCCGTCCCAAGGTGCGTGGCTCGGTGATGAACCCTGTGGATCATCCCCATGGTGGCGGGGAAGGGCGAGCCCCCATAGGCCGCAGTACCCCTGTCACCCCTTGGGGCAAGCCCACCCTGGGGTACAAGACCCGCAAACGCAACAAGCCCAGCAACAAATTCATCGTGCGCGGTCGCCGTCGCGGAGGCCGCCGGGACAAGGGCGGAAGGGCTGCTCAGTAGCCGCTGGCCATTCGCTCCCCGAAGCTTTTTCGACAGTGAATTGCTTATCAAACGGTTGAGGTTCTTATGGGACGTTCGCTGAAAAAAGGCCCCTTTGTGGATGCCAAGCTGCTTCTCAAGGTGGAGAAGATGAACGAGCGCAACGAGAAGCACATGATCAAGACCTGGTCGCGGGCCAGCACCATCTTGCCGGTCATGATCGGCCACACCATCGCCGTTCACAACGGCAAGCAACACGTGCCCATCTACATCACCGATCAGATGGTGGGTCACAAGCTGGGGGAATTCGTTCCCACCCGTACCTTCCGCGGTCACGCGGGGAGCGACAAAAAAGCCGCTCGCCGTTGAGAGGAATAACGAACAGGAAAGTATCGAGTAGGCAAGGAGAGGGCCATGGCCGATTCATCCCCTGAGGTTAAAGCGGTAGCCCGCTATATCCGCATGTCCCCCTTTAAAGTGCGGCGGGTGTTGGATCAGATCCGTGGGCGCACCTATGCCGATGCCCTGATTCTTTTGGAGTTCATGCCCTACGCTGCCTGTGAGCCGGTTCGTAAGGTGCTGCGCTCGGCGGTGGCCAACGCAGAGCACAACAACGGCTTGGATCCTCGGGATCTGGTGATCAGCCAGGCCTATGCTGATCAGGGGCCCGTCCTGAAACGGTTTCGCCCCCGCGCCCAAGGGCGGGCATACCCCATTCGCAAGCGCACCTGCCACATCACCATCGCCGTCCGGCCCATAGAGGAAGCTGAAGCGGCGACGGCCTCTTAACCTCCTGTATTTCTAGCCCTTTACCCTTCAACCGACACCACCATGGGACAGAAGATCCACCCCACCGGTTTCCGCCTCGGCGTGATTAAGGAGCATCGCAGCCGCTGGTTTGCCGATCCAGCCCGCTACCCAGCCTTGTTACAGGAGGACGACCAGATTCGCACCTACCTGACCAAGCAACTGAGCAGTGCTGGTTTGGCCGATATCCAAATTGAACGCAAAGCGGATCAAATTGACCTGGAGATCCGGGCTGCTCGCCCTGGGGTAGTTGTGGGTCGGGGCGGATCCAGCCTAGAGACTTTGCGCCAAGGTCTACAGAAAGAGCTGTCCGCGCTAGCGGGACAAAGCCCTGGTTCACGAGGTGGTGGCGAGCGAACCATTCGCATCAATGTAGTAGAGGTCACCCGTGCCGATGCCGAGGCGACCTTGTTGGCGGAAAACATTGCCCAACAGTTGGAACGGCGGATTGCCTTTCGCCGCATCGTGCGCCAGGTGATCCAACGGGCCCAGCGGGCAGGTGTACAAGGGATCAAAATCCAAATTGCCGGGCGTCTGAACGGGGCCGAGATTGCCCGCACCGAATGGACGCGGGAGGGGCGGATCCCTTTGCATACTTTGCGGGCCGACATCGACTACGCCGAGCACCTCGCCCACACCACTTTCGGCATCATCGGGGTCAAGGTCTGGGTCTTCAAAGGGGAAGTTCTGCCCGGGCAGGAACGCCACGAACAGAAGTTTCCCCTGCAACAGCCCAAACGTCGGCAGCAGCGGCGGCGGCCCACCTTTGAAGATCGCTCGGCTCAGGAGGCCTGAGGGCCAACACCGGAACGTCCAGGGATCCCTATCGCAGTTGACTTAAGGAACGGCCATGTTAAGCCCCAAACGCACCAAGTACCGCAAGCAACAGCGCGGGCGCATGAAAGGCAAAGCGACCCGTGGCAACCGCATCAACTTTGGGGAATACGGCCTTGTGGCCCTAGAACCCGCCTGGATTACAGCTCGACAGATCGAGGCCAGCCGTCGAGCCATGACCCGCTATGTTCGGCGGGGTGGCCAAATCTGGATTCGCATCTTTCCCGACAAGCCCGTTACTCAGCGAGCCGCGGAAACCCGCATGGGATCCGGCAAAGGCAACCCTGAGTACTGGGTTTGTGTCGTCAAGCCGGGCCGTATCCTCTTCGAAATGGGGGGAGTGGCAGAGCCCATCGCCCGCGAGGCCATGCGCCTTGCCGCCCAGAAGCTGCCCATTAAGGTCAAGTTTGTAACCAAAGCCGACTTTGAAAAGCCAGAGCCCGCCCAGGCAACGGCTTCAGAGGTGGCCACCAGCAGTGTATGAGGAGAGTTCAGCCATGCCCATGCCCAAAATTGCTGATGCCCGTGCTTTATCGGACGAAGAGCTGAGCAACGAAATCTACGCCGTCAAGAAAGAGCTGTTTGAGCTGCGTTTGCAGCAGGCCACGCGGCAGTTGAACCAGCCCCATCTCATCCGGCTGCGCAAACACAAGCTGGCGCAACTACTAACTGTGGAGGGAGAGCGTAAGCGGGGCAAACGCCCAACCAAGGAGGAGTAATGGCTGTTCGGGAGAAGATTGGCATTGTTGTCAGCAACAAGATGCAAAAAACGGTGGTTGTTGCCGTAGAAAATCGGGTCGCTCACCCGAAGTACGGCAAAATCGTCGTCAAGACCAAGAAGTTTAAGGCCCACGACGAGGAAAACCGCTGTCAAGAAGGGGATCTGGTGCGCATCACGGAAACCCGTCCCCTCAGCCGCACCAAGCGTTGGCAAGTTGCCGAAATCCTGAGGGAGGTGAAGAAACTATGATTCAGCAGCAAACCATGCTGACGGTGGCCGACAACACAGGCGCCCGCAAAATGATGTGCATTCGCGTGCTGGGCAGCAGTGGCCGTCGCTACGCCAGCTTGGGCGATGTGATCATTGGTGTCGTCAAGGATGCCCTGCCCAACATGCCCGTCAAAAAATCCGATGTTGTCAAGGCCGTTGTTATCCGCACCGTCGATACGGTACGTCGCCCTGACGGCATGTGCATCCGCTTCGACGACAATGCTGCCGTGATCATCAACAATGATGGCAATCCCCGTGGAACTCGTGTTTTCGGCCCTGTAGCCCGCGAGCTGCGGGAGAAAAACTTCACCAAGATCATCTCCCTGGCCCCGGAGGTACTCTGATGGTTCGCCCCCTCAAACCCAGCCAAATTCAGCGCCTAGTTCGGCGCCCCGGCATTCGCAAGCACCGCAACAGCCTGCGCTACAAAATGCGTATCAAGCAAGGGGATACCGTGCAGGTGATCTCTGGCGATGATAAGGGCAAAATCGGCGAGGTGCTGCGCGTTTTTCCCGAGCGCAACATGGTTTTGGTGGAAGGGGTTAACATTGTTACCTACCACCGCAAACCTCAGCGAGAAGGGGAAAGTGGCCGAATTGAGACCAAGGAAGCTCCCATTCCCGTCTGCAAAGTGATGGCCTATTCCAAGAAGCAGGAGGTGGCCAGCCGTATCGGCTATCAAATCACCGCCGATGGTCGCAAGGTTCGCGTCCTTAAGAAAACAGGCGAGATCCTCGACTAGGCATTACATTCTTTTTTCCATCATTGGTTTGGCTCTGACCCAGCCCAGAGCCACAAGGAGAAGCCACCATGCCCCAGCGTCTGCAAATCCACTACAACACCGTCATTGTCCCCAAGCTGCAAAAGGAGTTGGGCTACACCAACATCCATCAGGTGCCCCGCCTGGAGAAGATCGTGATCAACCGCGGCTTGGGGGAAGCTTCCCAAAATGCCAAGGCTCTGGAATCCTCCATTGCCGAGATCAGCGCCATCACCGGTCAGCGTCCGGTGATCACCCGCGCCAAAAAGGCAATTGCCAGCTTCAAGATTCGCAAGGGCATGCCGGTTGGCCTGATGGTAACCCTACGGCGGGAGCGCATGTATGCGTTTTTGGATCGCCTGATCAACATTGCTCTGCCCCGTATCCGTGACTTCCGCGGCGTCAGCCCCAAAGCCTTTGATGGACGAGGCAACTACACCCTCGGCATCCGTGAACAACTGATTTTTCCCGAAATCAACTATGACTCTGTGGATCAGTTGCGAGGTATGGATATCTCCATTGTGACCACTGCTAAAACCGATGAAGAGGGCCGTGCCCTGCTCAAAGCGTTTGGCATGCCCTTTGCCTCCTAGGTTGCCCACCCTGACTTTTCTTGATCTGCATCTCTTGATCTGCATCGATCTTCCGAGGAGCACTGACCCACCGATGGCCCACACCAACGACACGATCGCCGATATGCTCACCCGCATTCGCAATGCCACCATGGCTCGGCACGAGTCGGTGGCAGTTCCGGCCACCCGCATGACCCGCAGCATCGCTCGCGTTCTTCATGAGGAAGGGTTCGTCAGCGAATGGAAGGAGGAGGGAGAAGGGATCCAAGCCCGAGTGGTGTTGCGATTGAAGTACAAGGGCAAAGGCCGCAACTGCAGGCCCATCATCAATGGTCTAAAGCGGGTGAGCCGACCCGGCCTGCGGGTTTACCGCAACCACAAAGAGCTGCCCCGAGTGCTGGGAGGAATTGGGATCGCCATCATCTCCACCTCCAACGGCATCATGACCGACCGGGAGGCTCGTAAGCAGGGCATTGGTGGTGAAGTCCTCTGTCTTGTCTACTAGACCTTAAGTTTTCTCTGGTCAGGAGTTTTTCCCATGTCCCGTATCGGTAGACGCCCCATCGCCCTTCCTGCCAAGGTGGAGATCCAGATCGACGGCCAACACATTGCAGTGAAAGGCCCGAAAGGTCAACTGTCCCGCAGTTTGCCGCCCTTGATCACAGTCCAGCAAAACGCTCAGATGCTCACGGTCAGCCGTCTCAACGATTCTCGTCCTGCCCGCCAACTGCACGGCCTCTGCCGCACCTTGGTCGCCAACATGGTCGATGGAGTATCCAAGGGATTTGAGCGGCGGCTGGAATTGGTGGGCGTGGGCTACCGGGCTGCCATCCAAGGCAGCAAGTTGGTTTTGAACGTCGGCTACAGTCACCCTGTGGAGATCCCCTTTCCCCCCGGCATCCAAATTGCCGTTGAGGGAAACAACATCATTGTTGTCTCAGGCACAGATAAAGAACTGGTGGGCAATACTGCCGCCCGCATCCGAGCGGTCCGGCCTCCGGAGCCCTACAAGGGGAAAGGGATCCGTTATCTAGGGGAACAAGTTCGCCGCAAGGC
>NZ_JANSIB010000027.1:21775-26992 GCF_047461895.1 Synechococcus sp. R55.8
GGCACTGCCGAGCGGCCTCGCCTGGCCGTGTTTCGCTCCCATCGACACATCTACGCCCAGGTGATCGACGATGTAGCCCAGCATACCTTAGCCTCCGCCTCCACCTTGGACAGGGAGCTGCGCGAAAAATTCAAAGAAACCGGGACAGCCACTCAAGAAGCGGCTGCCTTGGTGGGCCGCTCAGTTGCTGAACGAGCCTTACAGATGGGCATTTCCCGCGTGGTTTTCGATCGGGGGGGCAAGCTCTATCACGGGCGCGTTCAGGCTTTGGCAGAAGCTGCCCGAGAAGCAGGGTTACAGTTCTAGCTACTGAGGACACAGCACATGGCTGAGCAGAGGGAACGTCGCAGAAGCAAGAAAAGCCGCGAAGAGCAGCCCACGGAGTGGCAAGAGCGGGTCATCCAGATTCGGCGCGTCACCAAGGTGGTCAAGGGCGGCAAGAAGTTGAGCTTCCGCGCTGTGGTGGTGGTCGGCAACGAGCGCGGCCAAGTCGGGGTTGGCGTAGGCAAAGCCAACGATGTGATCGGAGCAGTGCGCAAGGGAGTTGTGGACGGTAAAAAACACCTGATTGAGGTGCCCCTCACCAAAGGTTTGTCCGTACCCCATCCCATGCAGGGGGCAGGCGGCGGTGCCACTGTCTTGGTCATGCCAGCAGCTCCCGGCACAGGCGTCATCGCAGGGGGGGCAGTCCGCACCGTTCTGGAGCTGGCAGGAGTACGCAACAGCTTGGCCAAGCAACTGGGATCCAGCAACCCCCTCAACAATGCCCGTGCTACCATCGATGCGCTGCGGCGGATGCGTACCTTTAAGCAGGTGGCCCAAGACCGAGACATCGATGTGCGCCGCCTATTGGGCAAGTGATGGACAGGTGATATTGAGCAAGTGAGCTAGAGGTAGACATGCGACTGGAAGACATTCGGCCTCAAGCAGGTTCGACGCGGCGGCGGCGGCGGCTAGGTCGTGGCGTTTCTGCTGGACAGGGAGCCTCCTGTGGCAAGGGGATGCGGGGGCAAAAGGCCCGCAAGGGGGGTGGTACACGACCCGGCTTTGAAGGGGGGCAGACTCCCCTCTACCGGCGTTTGCCCAAGCTTAAGCATTTCCCCCGCTACACGCGGCGTCTGGAATACACCCTGGTCAACCTGCGCGCCTTGGCGGATCTGCCTGCCGGCAGCGAGGTCAGCCTGGAAAGCTTAATGGAACGAGGGATCGTCACCACCAACGATGGCCCGCTGAAGATCTTGGGGGATGGGGAAGTCAGCGTGCCCCTGACGATCAGGGCGGCGGCCATTACTGCTTCAGCCAAAGCCAAGGTCGAGGCAGCCGGAGGTCGGGTGGAGATTTTGGGATCCTAGACCGCCCCTTCCCGTTGCTCTGGCCGGCTTCTGCCGGGTGGCGCTGAGTTGCACTTTTTTGATTTTGCTTTGATTTTGCCGACTGCTCCACCAGCAGCGTAGAGTGGTAGATAGCTAACCTTGCCCTTTGCTCCCGCGAGATTCTCTTCCCTATGGTTGACACACGAGGTTCCGCCCCCTCTGCCCAAGAGACCTTTATGCAGATGGCTATGGCCTCTGGCCTGCGCAGCCGTCTGTTTCTCACCTTGGGCTTGCTGCTGTTGGTCAGACTGGGCATTTACATCCCCATTCCCAGTATCGATCGGGCCCGCTTTGCTGCCGAAGCTGCCAACAGCCCTGTGTTTGGCTTGCTGGATGTCTTCTCCGGCGGGGGGATTTCTGCTTTGGGAATTTTCGCCCTTGGGATCCTGCCCTTCATCAATGCCTCAATTATCATGCAGTTGCTGGTCTCGGCCATTCCAGCCTTGGAGAACCTGCAGAAAAACGAGGGAGAACAGGGGCGGCGGCAGATTTCTCAGTACACCCGCTATGTCACCTTGGTTTGGGCCATCATCCAGGGCATTGGCATTTCCTTTTGGGTGCGGGAGTTTGCCAGTACTACCAATGAGTTGGCCTTCATGGCCTCCACCACCCTGGCTCTGGCGGCGGGATCCCTGTTTGTGATGTGGCTGGGAGAGATGATCACGGAGAAAGGGGTGGGAAGTGGCCCTTCGCTCTTGATCTTCGTCAACATTGTTGCCACTCTGCCCCGTGCCCTCGGACAGACTATTAGCCTGGCCCGTGCCGATAGCAGCACCATCGGTGGCATCTTGCTGTTGCTGGCAATCTTTTTGGTCACCATTGTCGGCATTGTCTTTGTCCAAGAGGGCAGCCGCAAGATCCCTATCGTCTACGCCAAGCGCCAGGTGGGCAACAAGCTGTTCCGCGAGCAGAAAAGCTATCTGCCCCTGAGGCTAAACCAAGGGGGGGTGATGCCGATCATCTTTGCCTACTCGGTGATGTCCCTGCCTCTGGCCCTGGCCCAGTACACCCAAAACCTGACTTTGGTGCAAGTGGCCAACTTCCTATCCCCCACCTCCTGGTTCTACATTCCTTTTTATTTCGTGCTGATCCTCTTCTTCAGCTACTTCTACGCCTCTTTGCTCATCAACCCGGTGGATCTGGCTCAAAACTTGAAGAAGATGGGGGCCAGCATTCCAGGGGTACGCCCGGGCAAGGCCACTGCCGAGTATGTCGAAGGGATCCTCAACCGCCTGACGCTGCTGGGGGCTTTGTTCCTGTGCGCGGTGGCCATCATCCCGACGACGGTGGAACGGGCAACCGGCATCACCACTTTCCAAGGTTTGGGGGCGACCTCGCTACTGATTTTGGTGGGGGTGGCGATCGAGACCTCCAAGCAGATCCAGACTTATGTCATCTCACAACGCTACGAAGGGATGGTCAAACAGTAGTGCCGAGGTTGATCTTTCTGGGGCCGCCGGGGGCGGGCAAAGGTACACAGGCGGAGCGACTGGCGGCCATTTACCACACGCCCAAAATTTCCACAGGCGATCTGTTGCGGGCCGAGGTGAAAGCCCAAACGCCCCTGGGGTGCCAGGCCAAGGTTTACATGGATGCGGGAGAGCTGGTGCCTGACGAGGTGCTGATCGGAATGGTGAAGGGGCAGTTGCAGCAATCTCCAGAGCAGGGCTGGATCCTAGATGGATTTCCTCGCACCTTAGCCCAGGCAGAGGCCTTGGAAGAGCTGCTGCAAGAGCTGGGCCAAGATTATGACTACGTCCTCAACTTGGAGGTGCCGGATGAGGTGGTGGTGGCCCGGCTGCTGGCCCGGGGCAAGGAACAGGGGCGCAGCGATGATGCGGATCGGTCGGTGATTCTCAAGCGTCTGGAGGTCTATCGGCAGCAGACGGCTCCCCTAATTGATTTTTATGAGGCCAAGGGGCGCTTGCAGCGGGTCAACGGCAACCAGCCGATGGAATCCGTACAGGAACATCTGCAGGCTCTTTTGGAAGGCTTCAGGAGGACGGCGTGATCAGAGCAGGAGCTGGAAATCCCTCCCAGCGGCGGGGCATGCAGCTTATTGAGATCAAATCTCGCCGCGAAGTGGAGAAAATGCGGCGGGCCGGTCGGGTGGTGGCCCAAGTATTGCAGGAGATCGCGGAGCGCCTAGAGCCGGGCTGGACTACGGCAGATATCGATACCTATGCTGAGAGACGGGTGGCCCAACTCAATGCTTTGCCCAGTTTCAAGGGCTACTACGGCTTTCCCGCCTGCGTTTGTGTCAGTGTCAACCATGAGGTGGTGCACGGGATCCCCAGTCCCCGCAAAGTGGTGCAGCCGGGAGATGTGGTCAAAGTGGATTTTGGCGCCATCGTCGAGGGCTGGCATGCGGATTCCTGTATCACCATCGGCCTGGAACCCCTGAGCGACGCAGCTCGGGATCTGATCGATACTGCGGCCAAAGCCCTGCAGACGGGCATCGACTGTGTGCGCCACGGCGTTTGGCTTCAGGATGTCTCGGGTGCCATTGAAGATTACATCGAGGGGCGGGGCTATTCTGTGGTGAAGCAGTATGTTGGTCACGGGGTGGGGCGCAACCTGCACGAGGAGCCGCAGTTTCCCAACTATCGCACCCGCGATCTGCCCAATCCCAAGCTGCGCTCCGGCATGACAGTGGCCATTGAGCCGATGGTGAATGCGGGGGGAGAGGCAACCCGAGTGTTGCCAGACCAATGGACGGTGGTCACAGTAGATGGCTCTTGGTCAGCTCAGTTTGAGCACACGGTCTTGGTCACCGAGTCTGGAGCAGAAATTTTGACCGATCGCACGCCTTTTCAGTCCTAAGGGATCCCCTGATGAAGGACTGCAACGGCTAGGATAGAAGAGATGGAGTATATTTTCATTTCTTAACAGCGCGTGTCGTCGCGGCTGTGGATTGTTCTGTTGTTTGTTATGTCGTTTTTGGGAGGGCTCATTGTCTAAGGAAGATGCCATTGAAATGGAGGGGGTCGTTACCGAATCCCTGCCCAACGCCATGTTCCGAGTGGATCTGGACAACGGCTTCAACGTGCTCGCTCATATCTCCGGCAAAATTCGCCGCAACTACATCAAGATCTTGCCCGGCGACCGGGTTAAGGTGGAGCTGAGCCCCTATGACCTCAACAAAGGGCGCATCACCTACCGCCTTAAGAAAAAGTAGGTTCCCTAGCTGGGCTGCTGAGGATGAAAGAGCTGAGCCAAGTTCTCAAGATCGGGCTCTGGACTACAGTCGGCGGCTTGGGTGCTCTAGCCGTTCTCAACGCTTGGATCTCCTCCCAAACTCAACCTCTGCAGAGCCTGCTGCCGGGAGAGGAAAGGCATCACTTCTGGCGGGGTCATCGCCTGTTTTACAAGGTCATGGGATCCGGCCAGCCGTTGTTGTTGTTGCACGGCATTGGGGCAGGCTCCTCCAGCTATGAGTTTCGTGCAATTATGGCGGAGCTGGGGCAGCACTATCAAGTCTATGCTCTGGATTTGTTGGGGTGGGGCAACTCAGAACGTCCAGATTTGGAGTACACCGGCAGCCTCTATGCCGAGATGATCGGGGATTTTGTCCAGCAGGTGATCGGGCGACCGTGTCACGTCATTGCCAATTCCCTCTCGGCAGGGTTTGTGCTGCGCTCGGCCCGCCTACAGCCCCACCATTGGCAGAAGCTGCTGCTCATTGCCCCTCTGGGAGACAACAGCCTCATCCCCGATGCCCTCGGGATCCCTTTGGCTCAGATTGCCTATGGATTCCTCAGCCTGCCCGTTCTGGGGTTGGCCTTCTACAACGGCATCACCGCCCCCTGGAGTGTACGCTTGTTTACAGAGCAGAGCTTGTTCT
>NZ_JANSIB010000028.1:0-26628 GCF_047461895.1 Synechococcus sp. R55.8
CTACTGAAAGCCCGCTCCGTACCGCTTTAGCGGTCGGAGTCGGGTAGTTTACAGCAGAAAGTGGTAAGCCTACGGCACCGCACCGCTGCTGATAACGAGCTATACTCAGGTGCTGCTGGAGAGGCTGCTGGGGCCGGCCATAATGGGAAAACGCCATCCTGGCTGTGGCGGAATCCTTTGCGAGAGCTTGCCTGCATCCATGCTGGAACACGACATTGTCATCATCGGGGGAGGGCTGGCCGGTTGCCGAGCGGCTTTGGAGGTTATGCGACGGGATCCCAGCCTCGACCTGGCCTTGGTGTCCAAAACCCATCCCATTCGCAGCCACTCGGTAGCAGCCCAAGGGGGCATTGCCGCCGCCTTACAAAATGTCGATCCGCAAGATTCCTGGGAGGCTCATGCCTTCGATACCGTCAAGGGATCCGATTACCTAGCGGATCAAGATGCGGTGGAGATTCTGGCCCGGGAAGCTCCTGAAGTGATCATCGACCTAGAACACTTGGGGGTCTTGTTCTCCCGCCTGCCGGATGGCCGCATTGCCCAGCGGGCCTTTGGGGGACACAGCCACCCGCGCACCTGTTATGCCGCCGACAAAACCGGGCACGCCATTTTGCACGAGTTGGTGAGCAACCTCAAGCGTTTTGGGGTCAAGCTCTACAGCGAATGGTATGTGCTGGATCTGATCCTGGAGGACAACCAAGCCCAGGGCGTGGTGATGTTGGAGCAGGCCAGCGGGCGGCTGGAGGTGGTGCGGGCCAAGGCGGTTATGTTGGCTACAGGCGGCTATGGGCGCATCTACAACTCCACGTCCAACGACTTTGCTTCCACCGGCGATGGCATGGCGATGGTGGCGCGGGCCGGCCTGCCTCTGCAGGATATGGAGTTTGTGCAGTTTCATCCCACGGGCCTGTATCCGGTGGGGGTGTTGATCTCAGAGGCGGTGCGCGGGGAGGGGGCCTATCTGATCAATGGGAAGGGGGAGCGCTTTATGGCCGCCTATGCCCCCAGCCAGATGGAATTGGCCCCACGGGACATCACGTCGCGGGCAATTGTCACGGAGGTGCGGGCCGGGCGCGGTATTGACGGCAAAGATTTTGTCTACTTGGATCTGCGGCATCTGGGGGCAGAAAAGATCCACACTCGGCTGCCCTTCTGTTGGGAGGAGGCCCATCGCCACTTGGGCATCGATGCGGTTGTCGATCCCATTCCGGTGCGACCGACGGTGCACTACTGCATGGGTGGGATCCCGGTGACGGTGGAGGGGCAGGTACTGCGGGATGCCCAAACCCGTGTGGAAGGGCTGTTCGCTGCCGGTGAAACGGCCTGTGTTTCGGTGCATGGGGCCAACCGGCTGGGCAGCAACTCTCTCCTGGAGTGCGTTGTTTTCGGGCGGCGCACAGGGGCAGCCCTGGTAGAAGCCGTCAGAGGTCGAGCCTTGCCGAAAGTGGACGAGGGATCCCTACTCAAACAGGCCGCCAGCCGGATTGCCGGGCTCCTGGAACGATCAGGGAAGAGCCGCATTGATCAGGTGCGGCGGCAATTTCAAGATTGCATGACCGAGCATTGCGGCGTCTACCGCACCGAATCGGTTCTCCAAGAAGGGATCCAAACATGGCAACAGATCCGCCAGCGTTACGAGCAGGATTTGCGCTTGGACGATCGGGGCAAGGTGTGGAACACCGAGCTGATCGAAGCGCTGGAGCTGGACAACCTCATGACGGTGGGGGCCTTGATCCTCGCCAGCGCCCTGGAACGGCGGGAAAGCCGTGGCTCCCACGCGCGGGAAGATTACCCCCAACGGGATGATCAACGGTTTTTACAACACACCTTGGCTGCCTTTCGCGAGGGATCCCCGCAGATCAGCTATCGCCCCGTGGTGATCACCCGGTTTCCCCCTCAGGAGCGAAAATACTAACTTTCCAGAGGCCTCCCAGGCCGATTAGGATTGCTCTATCGTTCCCGTTAGCAGGATGGAGCCCCTTTCAAAATTATCCAATATCTAGGGATTCCATCTTCGCCAGCTTGAAATCTCGTCTACTGCCGGAGGGCCAGCCATGCAAGAAACCCTGGAGAAAGCAGCCGTCGCCCTGCAAGCGGAGCTGAATCTGGAGCCTTTTTGGATGCCCTTTACGGCCAATCGGCAATTTAAAGCCAACCCGCGCCTGTTGGTGGCCGCCCGAGACATGTACTACACCAGCCACGATGGCCGCCAAATCCTAGATGGGACTGCCGGGCTGTGGTGTGTGAATGCCGGCCACTGTCGTCCCCCGATTGTGGAAGCAATCCAACAGCAGGTGGCCCAACTGGACTACGCCCCAGCTTTTCAAATGGGCCATCCCAAAGCCTTTCAACTGGCAGAGCAGCTCATCCAGCTCACTCCTGCCGGACTGGATCACGTTTTTTTCACCAACTCTGGCTCTGAGGCGGTGGATACGGCCCTGAAAATGGCCATCGCCTACCATCGCTTACGCGGACAGGGATCCCGGCAGCGGCTGATTGGCCGGGAACGGGGCTACCACGGCGTTGGCTTTGGGGGCATCTCGGTCGGGGGCATCTCCAACAACCGCAAGTTTTTCGGCAGCCTCATTCCCGGCGTAGACCACCTACCCCACACCCACAACCTGAAGCAAAACGCCTTTAGCCGCGGCCTGCCTCGCTGGGGATCCCACTTGGCAGAAGACTTGGAGCGGATCGTCGCTCTCCACGATGCCAGCACGATTGCAGCGGTGATCGTAGAGCCGGTTGCCGGTTCAACGGGGGTGTTGCTGCCGCCGGTGGGCTATTTGGAAAAGCTGCGGGCCATTTGCGACAAATACGGCATTCTGCTCATCTTCGATGAGGTGATCACCGGCTTTGGGCGTCTGGGATCCCCTTTTGCGGCCAATTACTTTGGGGTGGTGCCGGATCTGATTTGCTGTGCCAAGGGCCTCACCAATGGCACCATCCCGATGGGCGCAGTGATCGTCAAGCAAGAGATCTACAGCGCCTTCATGGAGGCTGCTGGTTCCGCTGATGACCTGCACCGTCCAGGGGACAACAGCAGGACGCTGTCCTGGAGCCCCATCGAGTTTTTCCACGGCTACACCTACTCCGGCCACCCAGTTGCCAGTGCCGCCGGCTTGGCTACCCTGAACCTGTATCGAGAAGAAGGCTTGTTCGAGCGGGCTGCCAACCTCGCTCCCCTCTGGGAGGAGGCTCTCCATTCCCTACGGGGCTTGCCTCATGTCATCGATGTGCGCAACCTCGGCTTGGTGGGGGCAATTGAATTGGAAGGGATCCCTGGCCGACCGACAGCGCGGGCTTTTGAAGCTTTTTTGCGCTGCTACGAACGTGGGGTATTGATTCGCACTACAGGTGATACCATCGCCCTTTCCCCGCCTTTGATCATCGAGGAAGCCCATATTGAACACCTGATCGCCACCCTGAAGCGAGTTCTTCAAGAGCTACCTTAGTCCTGAATCGACAAGAGAGACTGCCTGAGGGAGTTAGAAGCTTCTGGGGCTGGGCGTCGGCGAAGGACTGGGAGAGGGACTGGGTCTGGGCGAAGGGGATACCGAGGGAAAGGGATTGGGGGTGCCGGTCGGCGTTGGCGAGGGGGAGGGACTGGGCGCAGGCAACACCCGTAAAGGAGCTTTGGCCGAAGCAATTCGGCCCTGGGTATCCGCCACCATTGCCGTCACCTCATAATCCCCGGTGGGAGCAGAAGTGGGAATGGTGATGGGGATGGTGCCAATGCAGGCTCTGCTGTTGGGCTGACAGCCGACGGCAGCGGCAGTGAAATCAAAGGTGAGGGTGAGGGGGCTTTGTCGGATTTCCACCCGGAAGCTGATGCCGGCCCCCAAACCTGCAGGAGTCGTCACGGCCACCAGCACGTTGAAGGGTACCGTCTGTCGCGCGTCCGTCAGGGCCACCACGGCAATCGAAGGCGGCTCTGCTGCAAAGGAAGCAGTGGGAGAGGGGCTGGGAGTGGGGAAAGGATTCAAGAGGGGAGTGGGGGTCGGGGTAGGCAGAGGGGTGGGCGGCGGCGTAGGGACAGGACTGGGGATGAGGAAAGGAGTGGGCGTTGGAGCCACCACCGCTATCGGCGTGATGGTAACCGCAGGCTGTTCGCCGGCATCTTCTTGGCAAGCCACAAGTGACAACGACAGAAGAGCGGCTACACTGGCCCTTATTACAGAGGAGGCTGCTAACGTCCAGCTCTGACGGAACCTATGGGGCTGCTGTCTCATGGGGTTTGACTCCTCACAACACAAAGCTTTGGGATCCTGCCGGTTCTGGGAGAGCCGAGCCTTGGTGGTGTCCAACTCAAAAACTCGGCCAGGCTGCTTCTCAGCCACAGCAGCGCTTACACGCTGCTAACACTATAGGTAGAGTCTTAGCTTTTTGCAAACCCCACCTGTGGACTTCCCCTTTGGGGGTGAAGCCAGATAGAGGGGAATGACCTGGGCCGAGTTAGACTGGTAAGCGTGACAGCAAGACGAGGATCCATGGCAGCAAGGGCGGGAGCAGAACCATCTTCTGGCTGTGGAGAAGCAGAGGGGCAGACTGCCGTTGGCGTTGATGCCCTGTACCCCTCAGAAAACATCAGCGGGGCGGGGTATGCCCGGGAAGAGCTGCAAGAGGCTTGCGGGGTCTTTGGCATCCTGGCTCCAGGAGAGGAGGTGGCCAAGCTGGCCTACTTTGGCCTATTTGCCTTGCAGCATCGCGGCCAAGAATCGGCAGGGATCGCCACTTTTGAGGGATCCTTTTGCCGGGTTCACAAGGCGATGGGCTTGGTCTCCCAGGTCTTCGATGAAGTGAACTTGGCCCAACTGACCGGGGATCTGGCGGTTGGTCACACCCGCTACTCCACCACTGGATCCAGCCGCGTGGCCAATGCTCAGCCGGTGATCGTGGAGACTCGCCTGGGGCCGCTGGCTCTGGCCCACAACGGCAATTTGGTCAATGCGGAAGAGCTGCGGAAGGAACTGGAGGCCGCCGACCGGCACCTAACCAGCAGCACCGACTCCGAGTGTATTGCCCACGCCATTGCCCAGGCGGTGAACCAAGGTCAAGATTGGATCGCGGCCACTTGCCAAGCTTTGCGCCGCTGTCAGGGGGCTTTTAGTCTGGTGATCGGCACGCCAGAGGGCCTGATCGGGGCACGGGATCCCTATGGGGTGCGTCCGCTGGTGTTGGGGCTTTTGAGCAGCAACCCCGCTCTGGATGAGCTGCTGCAGTCAGAGATGCTGGAGATCATCTGTAGCGACGGCACCCTCAGCCACCCCGAGGCCGAGCCGCTGCATTATGTATTGGCTTCAGAAACCTGTGCTTTGGATATCATCGGGGCCGACCCTCTGCGGCAGGTGGAGCCGGGAGAGTTGGTGTGGATCAGCCGTCAGGGGCTGCAATCGGTGCGTTGGGCGGAGGCCACCCCCAAGTTGTGCATCTTCGAGATGATCTACTTCGCCCGCCCAGACAGTTGGATGCACGGGGAAAGCCTCTACTCCTACCGGGTGCGGCTGGGAGAACAACTGGCCAAGGAGGCTCCGGCAGAGGCCGACTGGGTGATCTCCGTTCCCGATTCCGGCACGCCGGCGGCCATTGGCTATGCTCGCCAGTCGGGGATCCCTTACACGGAAGGGCTGATCAAAAATCGCTACGTGGGCCGCACCTTTATCCAGCCCACCCAATCCATGCGGGAGCGGGGCATTCGCATGAAGCTCAACCCCCTGGAGGACGTGCTGCGGGGGAAGCGGATTGTTATTGTGGACGACTCAATTGTGCGGGGCACCACCAGCCAGAAAATCGTCAAGGCCCTGCGCCAGGCGGGGGCTACCCAGGTCCACATGCGCATTTCCAGCCCCCCGGTCACCCATCCCTGCTTCTACGGCATCGATACCGATAGCCAGGATCAGTTGATTGCTGCCCAGCATTCCGTAGAGGAAATCGCCGAGAAGATTGGAGTGGATTCTTTGGCCTACCTGAGCTGGGAAGGCATGCTGGCTGCCACGGGCCGGGATCCCAACTCGTTCTGCTCCGCTTGCTTTACCGGCCACTACCCCATCCCCATCCCAGAAGGGCTGAAGCGCTCCAAGCTGGCCCTGGAACTGGTGGCTACTGGCAAGAGCCGCTAGGCTGCTCAGGGATCCCCGCTAGACTGAGAAGAAGAATTGCTTGGGGCAAGCCATGACTTTTCGCCTACGCCAATTGGGGGATCCCATCCTGACGCAAGTGGCCGAGCCGGTGACGGAGTTCAAAACGCCGGCCTTGCAGGATCTTATAGAAGGTATGCTGGCTACCCTGAAAGAGGCGCAGGGGGTGGGCTTGGCTGCTCCTCAGGTGGGATCCCTGCTCCAAGTGCTGATCGTGGCCTCTCGTCCCAATCCCCGCTACCCGGAAGCGCCGCAAATGCAGCCTCTGGTGATGGTTAACCCCCGTCTGCTGGCTTGCAGTTCTGAACAGGTGCTGGGTTGGGAAGGCTGCTTGAGTGTGCCCAATTGCCGTGGTCTGGTGGCCCGCGCCCGCGAAGTGGAGGTGGAGTATTACACTCCAGAAGGCGTTCAGCAAAGGGTGGTCTGGCAGGATTTTCCGGCGCGGATCTTTCAGCACGAATACGATCACCTGATGGGTCGGGTGTTCCTGCAGCGGCAGCCTCGGCAACTGCTTACCGAAGCCCAGTACCAAGCACAGATTTTGGGTCAGCCCGCCTGAGGGATCCCACCATGCCCTACATGGTTATCTACGACGGCCTCTGCAACCTCTGTGCCACCGGCGTTCAGCTCTTGGAGCAACTGGATCGCGGACGGCAGTTTTGCTATGCTCCCATGCAAGATACCTCTACCCTGGCCCAATGGGGGATCCCACCGGAGCAGGTGGAGCTGGGGATGATTCTCATCGATCTGGAGCACCCAGAGCGCCGCTGGCAGGGATCCGCCGCCATTGAACAAATTGCCGCCCTTTTGCCGAGCGGGGAGGTGTGGCTGGCTCTGTACCGCAACTTTCCTGGCTTGAAGTTTCTGGGGGATCTGGGCTACGAACAGATCCGGGATCACCGCTACGAGTGGTTTGGCTGCCGTAACACCCTCTACCTATCGGCTTACCCTGTCTGTGTTCGCGGCCAGGATCTCCTGGTGGATTTGGTAGATAAGGAATCATGCTCAGCCCCGTCCAGCAACTGCTGCACCAATACGCTCAGGGGGAACGGGATTTCAAGCAGCTGAATCTCAGCGCCCTGGGGCTTTACCAAGCAGATCTGCAAGGGATCCTCCTCAGCGGGGCCGACCTCTCTGGCCTTTGTCTGGCTGAAGCAGTTCTGTGCCGGGCCATTTTGGTGGGAACTGTCTTGGTGAATGCCAACCTGCGCCAAGCCTTCCTGGAACAAGCCAATCTGTGTCGAGCAAACCTACGTCAGGCTAACCTATGGCGGGCCCAGCTAAAAGCTGCTGATTTGAACAATGCCCGCCTAACTGAAGCCATTCTTTGTTACGCTGACCTCAGCCATAGCCGCCTTGAGGGAGCCCATCTGCAAGGGGCGGACTTGAGCCATGCCAACCTCAGCCAGGCCAATCTCCGGCAAGCCAACTTGCGCCAAGCCAACCTGATGGGGGCTAACCTAAGCAGCGCCGTTTTGGCTGACGCCGATTTGCATCAGGCCAATCTCGTGGGAGCGGACTTGCGGGGATCCCTGCTGCGGAGCGCCCACCTTACCCCTGAGACCCAAATTGCAGAAAAGTGGCGCCAGGTGTGGCAAATCCTCAACTGGGAGCAGGAAGGACGAGATCTGGTGGGCAGGGATCTGTCGGAGGCAAATCTTTGCGGGGGCTATCTCCACTCGGCCCAATTGGATGAAGCCAACCTTGCCGATGCAGACCTCAGCCAAGTCATCCTCTGCAGGGCTTCCTTGCAAAAGGCTAACCTGCGCCAAGCTCGCCTACTGCAAGCGGACTTGCAGGGCTCCAATTTGCGAGAGGCTAACTTTGTCCATGCCGATCTGCGCGGCGCCAATCTCCGCGAAGCCCACCTCGGCGGGGCCGACTTAACCTCAGCCAACCTACAAGGGGCAGATCTCAGCCAGGCCGTCCTGCAGGGGACACGCCTAGACGCCCAGACCCAATTGGATCCCAAGTGGAAACAAGTTTGGCGGGTTCTCAACCAGCCGCGTTCCGGCTGGAGCTTGGCCCGAGCTAACCTTGCAGATGCGTATTTGCGCCGAGCCTACCTGCAGCAAGCGGACTTGACCGGAGCGGATTTAAGAGGAGCTGATTTGCGAGAAGCAGACTTGCAGGAAGCCAACTTGAGCCAAACCGACTTGCGGGGCACCAACCTGCGGGGAGCTAACCTGAACGGCGCTTTGTTCAAGGGATCCCTTTACGACGAGTACACCTTTCTTTAGACTCACATTGTTGCTACAGCCTATTAAAAATAGGATACAAGTATTCAAGAGGAAGGAGAGAGGGATATGCCAACCCATTCGCTAGAAGCTGGGAAGTGTAGCATAGAGCAGATAGTGGAGACCTCTTTATTACTTATCAACCCGTCCTGCTTCCGAAGTTGGTTTGCTAAGTGTTGCTACTGTGCCCCTTAGTTCCTTAACAGGCTGTATCGTTACTCCTGGGGCACCACCCGCCAAACGGTTCCTCTAGCCGCCATTGCCCGTGACCAAATTCAAAGCTTGAAAGAATGGGCTGCCGAGTCAGGAGCACGTACCGCTTCCCAAGATCAAAAGTTGATTCAGGAGCTACGGACCATCGTCCAGAAGAGAGGGTTAGGCTACATTGAAGTTGATAGTCCCCCATCCTTTTCCTCTCCACCTCCTGCCTAAGCTGTTTTGGTCGGCTCGTTCCGAGTTGTGGCAGCTCCGTGGAAGTAGGCTTGCAAGCATTTTTTCCTGCAAGACGCGGAAAAACTCCGGTTGCCGCTCCGCTTGAATTTGCTGCCTGTGGATTAGCCCCCGTTAAATCCGTCCGGGGAAGCCGCCGATTGATCTGAGCTGCTCAGGTGGCCCCTTGTTAGATTAACTTCCGGCAGCTCCCAGGCAGGGCACCGGGATCGGATCCCGCACGTTAGCGTGCAGAACCGATGGTTTTGCACTTTTCGTATCCTTGACTACAGATTTTTTGGTAGGATTGATCGTGTAGAGGTACTGGTATGTAGAGCAGCCTTATGAGTGCAATCGCTGAAATGAGGGGGACAAGTCTCCTGGCCCGCCATCGCCAAAACATAGCAGCCTCCCTGGCCCGTCGTTTGGAAGCAGCTAGGGCGGCCAACAACACCCGCTTGATGGAGCTGCTGAAACAAGAAGAGCGGCAGCTGGCAGCCGAGTACGGCGGCAGGGATCCCTTCTCTTCAGCGCTCTTCAGAGGACTGCGCCACCTTTGGCAGAGCCTGAAGGCAGTCTTGGCGGCCTGCGATGAACTGCGGGTGCGGCAGTGGGTAGATGGCAGCGGCATGGTCTGGTGGTCTGTCCAAGACCCAATCACGGGAGAGCGCCTGTGTACCCATTCCGAGGGGGAGCTCATGGAGTGGATCGAGAAGCACCAGCGAGAGGATTAGTCTTCGCGGCTAGGACTTGCCTGAGCACCAATAGCCAGTGTTTCCCCTGGCGCTTCGTGCGTGTCCCAGTCTTTCCAGCTTGGGGAGGAAGGGAACAAAAAGTTTCACGGCTAGACCGGGGCAATGGCCACCTGAGAATCCAAATTGATAGGATTACGAAGACTCATCATCTGCTTTAGGGGCCCTGGGATGGTTTGGCAATTGTTGACTTGGCCGGCCCAAAGTTTGCTTTGGCTAGCAGAGCAGATCCAAGAACGCGCCGAAGCACAGCTGGATAGCAAAGAAAACCTGCAAAAAGAACTTACGGCCCTGCAAATTCAGCTAGATTTGGGAGAAATTGACGAAGAAACCTACGCCCGCCGAGAAGAGGAGATTTTATTGGCTCTGGAAGCCTTAACCCAGGCAGAACGAGAAGCCGAAGCATAGAGTTCTGCCGGTGGGCCTGGAAGGGATCCCTCAGCATTGCAGGGGGGCAGAACATGGGAGAATGAGCTTCTGTACACCCCCGTCTTTCCTACCCTGGGCTGTTTTCAATGACTGAATCCCATGAAACCTTGGTGCTCCGCGACGAGCAAAACCAGCCTCTCAAGTGCGAGATCCTGCGTCAGGTGGTCATCGACGAGCAGACCTATGCTCTGGTGACTCCCGTTGATGCTGTGATCAAAGTGCTGGTTTGGGAAGGGGAAGAAGAACCCAGCCAAGCGGTGAACGGCGATGCCAACATGGAAGGGATCCTGGACGAGCCGGATCCTGAAGAGCTACAGGCTACCCTGCCCACCATCCAGGCTGTCTTGGGGGAGTTGAACCTCACCTTGCAGCAAAATGGCTTCGACATCCTCACGGTTCAGGGGGAATTGCCCCCAGTCGAAGAGGAAGATGTGTTCGAGCTGGGCGAGAGCGAGGAAGATGCCCAGGAGTTTCAACTGCTAGCTACCTTTTTCTACCAAGAGAAGAAATACGGCATCTTTACCCCCCTCGATCCCGTTTTGCTCTACGCCGCTCTGCCTGACGAAGGGGATCCCTACCTGCTCACCCCCGATGAGCCGCCAGAGCTTTTTGATCAGCTCTATGCCCTGCTGCTGGATCTCGATGAGGAATGGGAAGACGGAGATGACGAAGAAGATGAGGACGAAGATTAGGGGGATCAACCCCTGTTGTTTTGCCGGGCTAGATATTTTTGCCAAGCCAACGCGGCTAGAAGGCAAAGGCAACGGAAGTGCCTGGGAAAGTTTTCCCGGAGTTTTTCGTCGGCCACTCCAAACGCGCCCCGACATCTGCTGAGGGACGGTTTCGGGCTTCCGGCAGGGATCCTGGAGCTGGGGAGTGCGCCCCACGCCCATTGCCAGAATGAAGATAGCCCCAGCCGCCTGAGCATTGCGTAGCGAAGGAGCAACAGGGATGCAGCCGGTTGATTTAACCACCCTGCGTGCTGTGCTCGCCGATCTAACCCAGGCTAAGACAGGTCGGGATCCAGTGTTGCCTGCCCGCGTGGAATGGATCCAACAGACCGATCTGTGGACGGTGGTCATTGGCTTGCGCACCCTCACTGCCCGCCCCTGCTTGCTGTTGTGCTGGCATCCTCAGGCGGCCCGTCTCCACCTCTGTCAGCCTCCTCCCAAAGAGCCGGATGGCTTTCAATTTAGCCAGTTCCTCCAACGGCACCTGAAGGGTTTGGCTCTGACGGAGCTGGCTCTGCTGGAGGATTGGGAACGGGTGATTGACTTGCGCTTTGCCCCTCGGCCCGGGGATCCCCCTCATCGCCATCTCTACCTAGAGGTGATGGGCAAGCACAGCAATGCCATTTTGGTGGACGAGGCGGGCATGATCTTGGCCAGTGGCCATGGGGTAAGCGAGCGCCAATCGCGAATCCGTCCAGTGCAGCCGGGCCTGCCCTATGAAGCCCCCCCGGCCCTAACCGATCCGATCCCGCAGCGATCCGAGCCCTTCTCCTGCTGGCAAGAGCGCGTTGCCCTGATCCCCGGCCCCATCGGCCAACGGCTGTTGCGCTGTTATCGCGGCCTCAGTCGGCACTTGGTGGAAGCGATGTGCCATCAGGCTGGGATCCCGCCGCAAACTCCCAGCGATCACCTCTCTGCCCAGGATTGGCAGGCGCTGTTTGCCAGGTGGCAAGACTGGTTAACCCGTCTGGAAACCGGCCAGTTTGACCCAGCTCCCACTCCCCAGGGATACACCGTTCTCGGCTGGGCAAGCGGTGCCGTTCCCGTTAGCGGGACGGAGTCCCTGCAACAACCTTCTCGACTCAATCTGCACCAACTTCTGGAAGGCTACTACCAGGCTCAGCTTAACCGCGAACAGTTTGAGCGAGAGCGCCACCGTCTGCTGCAAAGGGTATCCACCCTGCTGAAAAAGCTCTATCAGCGGCGAGAGCAATTTGAGGCAATGCTGGCCGACTCCACCCAAGCGGAAGCCTCCAAGCAGGCTGCCGACTTGTTGATGGCCCACCTCCACCTCTGGCGGCCAGGGTTGCATCACATCGAGCTGCCGGATTTTGCCAGCGGCCAGACGGTCAAGATCCCTCTCGACCCCGAAAAAAATGCCATTCTCAATGCCCAAGCCTACTACCGCAAGCACCGCAAACAAAAACGGGCCCAGGATGCCCTCCGACCTTTACAAGAGGCGCTCGGCCAAGAGATCCTCTACCTCGAGCAGGTGGAAGCGTCTCTACAGCAGCTGGAAACCTATCGGGATCCCCAAGACTTGACCACCCTCAAGGAAATTGAGACCGAGCTGATTGAACAGCGCTACTTGGAGAGTCCCACTCGCAACAGCGGGACAGAGTCTCTGCGGGCGAGCTCAAAACATGCCTCACCGGCAACCTTCAACCCCCATCGCTTTACCAGCCCCAGTGGCTTCTCCATTTGGGTGGGGCGCAACAACCTGCAAAATGATCAGCTCACCTTTCGCGTGGCTCAGGAACACGATTGGTGGTTTCATGCCCAAGAGATCCCCGGCAGTCATGTGCTGCTGCGCTTGCCCCCCGGGGCTGTAGCAGAAAGCGAAGATCTGCAGGCGGCTGCTGATTTGGCGGCCCATTTCAGCCGCGGTCGCCTCAGCGAACAGGTGCCGGTAGTCTACACTCGCCCGAAACTGGTGTTCAAACCCAAGGGATCCCCGCCCGGCATGGTCGTTTACAAGCAGGAGCAGGTGCTTTGGGGGCGGCCCAGCCGTGCTCAATTCCTCATTGCGTCAGCCCTCGTGAACACCGACGCGACCGGTGGCTTCGTTTCTGGCCCATGCCACGAGCAGGCTTGAGGGAATCTAGGGAAGAACCTTGAGGGAGTAAGGGGCGCTGCGGCCATAGCGGCTGGGGTCGTACATTTCTTCGGCCAAAGCAGGAGCCACCTGGAATTGGCCGGGGATCTCCGGACGGAAGAGATAGACAAACTCATGGCGACCCTGCTTGAGCTCGGTGCTGAAAAAGGCCACGCGGTCATCCCGATTCTCTTGGCGGGTCCAAAACCAGTCCCACCAGTAGTCTGGGGCCAAGCCGGTGAACTCTCGCGGATCCTGGGAGGTGATCTCGGCGCCGCTGGGCAGGGGATCCTCGACCACCACGTAGTGGCTGTCCCGCTCGGCTTCCACCGTCAACCGGGCCAGGAGGATTTCTCCGGCCCTTACTGTGTCGCCAGGGCGCAGCGGCTGCTCTCGGTAGCGGATCTCCCCGTTGGGTTGGGGCTGGGGCTGTAGGCGGAAGTAGCTGCGGCTCACCGCAAAGCCTTGGGCTTGAGAGGGCAGAGGGTTGGGGACGAAGGCTTCTCCCCTCAAGCTGTAGTAAAGGGGGCCGGGGCCGGACTTTTCCAGGCGCAGGCTGCTCAGGTTCCCCACTTCTGCGTCAGCCCAATCCAGCCCATAGCGGGGATCCCCAGCGCCGGCCTGCCAGCGACCGAGAAGGGATCCGGTTGTCCCATCCAACACCCGCACCTCGCCGGGGCCGGGAAGCTGCTGCTGCTGGGCCTGGTAGTAGGCGGACAGGCCGAGGAGAGCATCGGCGGTGGCTTTGGTGGTGCGCCAGCGGTTGTTTTGCCGCTGTTGGAGAAGGGCATCGGCAATCTGGGCAGCCCGGTCATCCTGCAGCCGAACGGCCAATTGCAGTAGGGGGCCGGCCACCTCCATGTCGTCGTAGGTGGAGCGCTCTTGGGTCGCACGAGTTGGAGCAGCCGGGATAAACCAGCGCCCTTGGGGATCCTGTTGCCGCCGCTCCAGAACCTCATCCAGGGCTGCCTGGGCAAGATCCCTCTGGCCCAGTTGCAGGGCGGCCAGCCCTCGGTAGGCCAGGCCAAAGGTGGAGAGCCGCTCCGGCGGCGGCAGGTCGGCAGTCACCAAGGCGGGATCCCAGAGGGCCAGGCTGTAGGCGACAAAAGCCTGTAGATCCGGGGAGAGGGCTTGTGGCTGGGCCAGTTGAGCGGCCAGATAGTCCTGAGCGGCCAGATAGTCCAAGGCCTGCCGCACCCGCCACTCTTTGAGGGCATAGCCAGCAGCTTGGGCAAGGTGATACCCCTGCAGGATGTATCCGGTCAGATAGGGGTTGCTCCGGTCATGGGCCCACCAGCCCCAGCCCCCATCGAAGTTCTGGGATCCCTCCAGTCGCTGCAAGCCCGATCGAAGCACCTGGGGCAGCCGCTCCAGGGTTTGCGAGCGCAGGTTCAAGCCCAACTGCTTGCTGACTTGGGTGACGGCTAGGGCGGGCAAGAAGCGACTCAGGGTTTGCTCGGTGCAGCCGTAGGGGAACTCCACCAGGTAATCCAGCGGCTCCAGCAGGGTTGCTGCCGGGCTAGCGGCCAGTTCCAGGTGAAGCTGCCGGGATCCCGGCACCCAGGTGGCGGGCCAATCCAGCGATAAGTCAAGGCTGCCCTCCTGCACCCGACCCACCTGGGAGAACCGTTGCACAGCGCCGAAAGGCTGGCTGGGGATCCGCAGTTGCAACGCATCTTTCAGCCCATTCCCTTCCGCCCAAACCCGCAGAGAGGTATCTCCGGCCCCCAGAACCTGGAGAGGCCATTCCACCCGCCCCGCTCCTTGGGCCGGCACGGTGAGGCGTTGTCGTTCCGGGCCTTGCAATTTCAAGATCCCACCGGCAGGAACAGGAACTTCCAGCCGCACCTCCACCGCTTGGGCTTGACCCGTGCGGTTTTGCACAATGGCCGCCAAGGTGAGCTGATCCCCCACCCGGAAAAAGCGGGGAGCGGCCAAGCGCACCAACAGGTCTTTGCTAACCGAGACTGTGGCAAGAGCGGATCCCACCTGGGTGTCGGCAGTGGCGGCGCGGGCGGTCAAGCGCCAGGTGGTCAGGTTGTCGGGCCAGCGCACCTGCACCTGAGCCAGGCCATCGGCATTGGTGACCAGATCCGGGAACCAGGCGGCGGTATCGCGAAAGTCCTCCCGCACTTGGCCGGCCAGCTTGTCAGCACCGCCGGGATATTGCTGAGGGAAAGAGGTAGTGGTGGTAACTTGGTTGTACTGGCGCCCATAGAAGAAGCGGCGAATATCCAGGGTGAAGTCGGGTCGCAATAGGTAGAGGGCATTGTCCACAATCCCTAGGCCCACCTCGGCGCTCACCGGCTGCCCTTGGGCATCGCGGGTGCGGATTTGGATTTGGGCGGTCTCGCCCGGTCGATAGGTGGGTTTATCGGTTTGCAGCTCCACCTGCAAAAAGCGATCCAAGGGGGAGACCCGCAGCAGGGCCTCGCTTCGGTACAGCCGCCGCTCTGGGCCGATGGCAGTGGCAGTGACGTAGAGATTGGGACGATAGTCGCCGCGGATGGGCAGCCGCAGCGTGGCCGTATGCCCCTGGAGACGCAGCACCTGCACCTGGTGCAGCCGGGATCCCTCAATGCCCACCAGCACCGCCACATCCGGCAGCGGCGAGACTATCAGGATCTGGGCCTCTTCCCCCACCTGGTAGATCTGCCGATCCGCCACCACTTCCAGGCTGGGCAGGGATCCCCAACTTTGTAGGGGGCTGCCCGGCTCCACCACCCAGAGATAGTCCACCTCCTGCACCCGTTCGCGCCAGCGGTGCGGAGCACTTTGACGGCGGGGATCCCATGCCGTCAACCGCACCCGGTAGTCTCCCGGCTCCAGGTCGGCGGGCAGGTGGAGGTCGAGGCTGCCTTCCCCGTTGACAATCTGAAAAGGCTGCCGCAGCAGGGTACCTTGCCGTTGGTAGGTGTTGCTCTTGGGATCCCAGCGCCAGCGCTCCAGGCTCAGCTCTCCGGTGGCGCTGACGGGGCGGCCATCGTAATCGCGGGCTTGCAGCCGGTAGGTGAGGGTATCCCCCGGAGCCGGCAGATGGCGGTTCACTTCCGCAAACAGAGCAAATTCGCCAGCCGTGACCCAGGCCCGCGCCGATCCTGTTACCGTCCGGCGGCTGATATCGGTCACCTCCACCTCGATGCGCAACTGCTGCACCTCTTGGGGGCCCCAGTAGCTGTCTTCTTCCCAGTTGAGATCCTGCAGCAGGCGATCCAGGCGAAACTCCGCCCGCCCTTGGGCATCCGTCACCCCTTCCCCTTCCGCCACCAACTGGCCGTAGCCGCCGTAGTAGCCCTGCTCCTCTCCCAGGTCGTCGGCGAAATAGTCTTCCTCGGCAGAACGGGGCAACAGCCCATAGCGCAGGCTCCAGTCGGGGCTGCTGTAAACTCGGTAGCGGAGCTGGGCAGCGGCCACCGGCGCGCCGAAAAGATACTCGGCCTCCACCTGCACCTTCAGGGATCCCCCCCGCACCAGCCAAGGTCGGTCGGGCACCACCGCCACCTCAAACTCCGGCTTGCGGTAGGCTTCCACCTGAAAAGAGGTGTATTCGCCGCTGGATCCCTGCGGCCCTGACACCTGCCACTCCAGGCCGTAGCTGCCCAGGGGCGCCTCTTCTGGCAGTTGAAACTCCCCATGGACACTGCCAAAAGCATTGGTGGCCAGGGTTTGTTCGCTCAACACATCCCCGTTGGGGGCCGTAAGGGTCAGTTGCACTGCTTGTCCTACCGGGGGCGGCGTGAGGCGGGTTTGCTCTCGCACCAGGGCGCGGAAATAGACGGTTTGGCCAGGACGGTAGAGGGGACGATCCGTGTAGGCGTAGATCCGGTGGGGCTGGTTCCAGCCATAGGCGTAGCTGCGGGACAAAGCCTGCAGGGTGTTGTCGGCACTGCGGCCATAGACCACCAGGGAAGAACCCTCTCTCGCCGGCAGGCCAAAGCGGGCCAGCCCCTCTGCATCGGTGGTGGCCGTCAGGGGATCCCCCCACTCCCCGAAAACTTGGATCTGGATCCCGGCCAGGGGACGCAGCTCCCGCAGGTGCACCGCCTGCACCACCAACTGGCTGGCATCCTGCTTCTGGATGAGGCCGAGATCGCTCACCAAAAACCAATGGTCGAAACGGGGCAAGGGTGCAGCCGCATTCAGCGGCTCCCGGCCCTCCGCCTCCACCCAGTAGGCCCCCGGCGGCAGGATCCCCAGCTCCAAGGTTTGGGCTGTCCACCCCTCTCCCGCTCGTCGTGGCACCGGCTGCTGCCAACTGCGCACAAGCTCCCGCCGCAGGGTGGGATACAGAGCCGGATCCAGGGAGCCATAGTCAGCATCCGCCAAATCCCGCAAGAGAGGGGATCCCTGCAGCTCTGTCAGGGAAAAGCGATAGAGGCTGAGCTGCACCGAGCCCAGGCTGGTGGCCCGCCACTGCAGCCGCGCCGGTTCTGCGGTCGTAAACACCTGGCTGGTGCTGTAGAGATAGAGACCGGGGGGGACAAGCTGAGGGCGCAAGGTGGGGATCCGAACCGTTGCCCCCTCCCGCACCAGAACGGATCTCTGGCTGCCCACCTTTTCCAGGCCGGATCCCTGCACCGTCACCTGGTATTCCCCAACAGGCAATCGATCCAAGCGATATTCGCCATCTGAGGCCAAGCTGGCGCTGCGCGTGACCGGGCCGGCGGCGATCACCCGGACGCTCTCCAGAGCTACCCCTGCCGGCAGCTCCACCCGTCCCACCAGGGATCCCGTCGGCTGTTCGGAAAGCAAAACTGCCAGCCCCACCCCCAACAACAGCACCAGGGCCGCTAACCATCGCCTCAGCATGGGATCCCTTTCCTCCGTTGCTCTGACTTTGCCTCTTTCGACCCAAACTATCGGGAGCCAGCACAGAACCTGTGTAGAATTTACCGTCCAACTTCGAGGGATCCCTTCCGGCTACTTCACCAACTCGAACACGTTGAACATGGGGAGGTACATGGCCACGATAATGCAGCCCACCATACCGCCCAGGATCACGATCATCAACGGCTCCAGCAGGCTGGTGAGGGCGCGTACCGCCTCCTCCACCTCCAGCTCGTAGAAATCCGCCGTCTTCATCAGCATCGCGTCCAGCTCCCCTGTCTCTTCCCCCACGCTGATCATCTGAATGGCCATGACTGGGAAGACCTTGGCCTTGCCCAGAGCAGGGGCAATCTGCCCTCCCTCTGAGATGGATTGGCGGGCGGCGTCAATGGCGTTGGCCACCACCTGGTTGCCGGAGGTGTCGCGCACAATTTCCAAGGAAGTCAGCACCGGCACCCCGGAGCGGGTGAGAGCGCCAAAGGTGCGGCAGAAGCGAGCCACCGCCGACTTCTGGATCAGATCCCCGAAGATAGGGAGCTTGAGGGCCAGCGCGTCGATGGTCTCCTTGCCGGCAGGGGTGCGGTAAAAGCGCCGGAAAGCAAAATAGACGGCCCCTAGAAAGCCCACCAGCCCCAAGCTGTACTGGGGCGTGCGCAGGAACTTGCTGATGTTGATGAAAAACTGGGTAAAGGCGGGCAGCTCCCCACCCAAGTCGTTGTAGATGCTCTCAAACGTGGGCAAGATGAACAGCACCATGCCCAAGAAAATCAAGACAGCCAAGATCGTCACCACCACCGGGTAGGTCATGGCTGACTTGATCTGCTTCTGCAGGCGATCCATGTCCTCCAGCAGCTTGGCCAGGCGGTTGAGCACTTCGTCCAGCACGCCACCCACCTCCCCCGCCTGCACCATGCTGCAGTAGAGGCCGTCGAAGGCGTCGGGATAAGGGCGGATGGAGTCGGAGAGGTTTTTCCCCGCCTCCACCTCCGCTCGGATAGCCCGCAGGTACTTTTTGAGTTTGGGGTTGCCGGTTTGCTCCTCCATGATGGTGAGAGAGCGCACCATCGACACGCCGGCGTTGATCAAGGCAGCAAATTGCCGGGAGAACACTGCCTTGTCGCGAATGTCGATGGATCCCAGCATTGAGAAATCGAAAGACGTATCCAAGGAAAAGAAGGGTTTCTCCTCCTGAATGTCTTCCTGTTTGGCAAAAATCCCGTCTCGGCGCAGCCGTGCACGAACTTCGGTCAAGCTGTTGGCCACCACCGTCAGGCGTACCGGCTGACCGGCCTTTAACCCCCGAACCTTGTAGCGCGGCATGGCTGTACCCCCGGCTAGATCGCTCTAAATAACGAAATGGCTTTAAATGTTTCGCAGGTGCAAAAGAGAAGTCAGCCCAAACCTTGGGCAGATCAACAATCTCTCAGCTAGAGCTTAGCCACAAATCAAGTCAGCGGCTAGAGATCGGCAATGAACCCTCACCCGGGGATCCCAGCACTGCCTGGTGGCAACGAGGTTTAGCGACGGGTGGCAACTGCTGCTGGCCGCTGTTGCTGGGCAGCCGCGGCTGGCGAGGGCCCGGTAACGTTGCCCAAAAGCCGTTGCAACTCCTCGGGGCGAGAGGTCTTAGACATGGCCGTATCGAAGTCGATCTTGCCCTGTAGGTAAAGGTTAGCCAGATCTTGCTCCAGCGTTTTCATGCCCTGCTTGCCCCCCGTCTGGATAGCCGAGTAGATCTGGGCAGTTTTGCCCTCCCGAATCAGGTTGGCAATGGCCGGCGTTACCACCATGATTTCCTGCACCAGCACCCGTCCAGGCTCTCCTGGCTTGGGATTGAGGCGGCGGGCCAGAGTTTGGGAGAAGACGGCCTTGAGGGAGTTGGAGAGCTGCACGCGAATCTGCTGCTGCTGCTCGGGCGGAAACACATCCACCAAGCGATCCACCGTCTGGGCGGCAGAACTGGTGTGTACCGTGGCAAAGCAGAGGTGGCCCGTCTCGGCGGCGGTAATGGCCAACTGGATGGTCTCCAGATCCCGCATCTCCCCGATCAGGATCACATCCGGATCCTCCCGCATCGCCGCCCGCAGGGCATTGGCAAAGCTCTTGGTATCTTCCCCCAGTTGTCGCTGGTGGATGATGCTGCGAATGGGGGTGTAGATATACTCAATGGGATCCTCGATGGTGAGGATGTGCTCGGCCCGTTCGCGGTTGATCATGTCGATCATGGAGGCCAGCGTAGTGGATTTGCCGGATCCCGTTGGGCCGGTTACCAGCACCAAGCCCCGCGGCAGGCGAGCTGCTTCCTTACACACATCCGGCAGGCCCAGCTTGTCGATGTTGGGGATCTCAGAAGCCAGGGCCCGCATGGCGCAAGCATAGGTGCCGCGATCGCGGTAGACGTTCACGCGGAAGCGCCCGATCCCCCGCACCCCATAGGAGCAGTCCAATTCCCAGTTTTGCTCCAGCTGCTTGCGCTGGTTGTTGTTCAGCATGCTGAAGATCAACCGCTGCACCTCCTCTGCCGAGAGAGGCTCATGCTCTGTCGGCTCAAGGTGACCATTGATGCGGAAGTAGGGGGGCAAACCCGCCGAGATATGAATGTCGGAACCGCCCTTTTGGACGATTGCTTCCATGAGGTCTTCGATCATCAGTTGGGGCATAGGGTTGGGTTCTCCAAAGGCGAGTAGAACTGTCTATCAAAAGAGCCGCCGGCCAAAGCCATGTGAGAAAGGCAACTGTATAGGACTGTTATAGTCGGCACCCCAACATCGTCAAGTGCCAAGCCGACTTCCTAAAACTTCGGGGTCAGGCAATAGGGGCAGTCCATCCAGTCCACATGCAAGGCCGCGCCACAGTTGCGGCAGGTGCTGAGAGCCTTGGCACGGGCCTTCAGCTCGCTTTCCAGACCCTTGTCGGTGAGGGTCACCCGATCCACCTCCTCCAGCGTGGTGAGGCCCTGCTTCACCAGCATCAAACTGTAGGCCAGCAGGGTTTTCATGCCACTTTCCACCGCCGCTTCTTTGATCACCTCCGTGGGGGCCTCTTTGTTGATCAAGTCCGCAAGGCGGTCGTTCATGCGCATGAACTCGTACACCCCTACCCGACCTTTGTAGCCCACGCCCCCACAGTTCTCGCAGATGGGCTTGCCGGTGGCCTTGCACTGCTCCACTTCTTTGGGGGAGAGCTTGTTGGCTTTGTAGAAGGTGAGCTGCTCGCCGTCGCCACTGAGGGTAAGGCCATAGCGGGCCAGCTCCTCCGGCGTGGGGTGGTAGGGGATCCGACATTCGGTACACACCCGGCGCATCAAGCGCTGGGCCAACACCCCCAGCAACGAGCTGGAGATCATAAATGGCTCGATCCCCATCTCCGTCAGACGGGCAATGGCGCCAGGGGCATCGTTGGTGTGCAGCGTGGTCAACACCAAGTGGCCCGTGAGGGAGGCTTCGATGGCGGTTTTGGCCGTCTCGTGGTCGCGGGTTTCCCCCACCAGGATGACATCCGGGTCTTGCCGCAAGAAGGCCCGCAGGATCATGGCAAAGTCCATGCCCTTTTCTCGGATCACCTGCACCTGAGTGATCCCCGGCAGCGAGTATTCAATGGGATCCTCGGCGGTGCTGATGTTGATGCCCGGGTCGTTCACCTCCGCCAGGGCCGAGTAGAGGGTGGTGGTTTTCCCGGATCCCGTTGGCCCAGTTACCAGGATTAGGCCAAAGGGTCGCCTGACAATCTCCTTGAAGCTTTCCAAGGTCTCTGGGTCGGTGATCAGCTTGTCCAGCCCCAGTTGGGTGGCGGAGTTGTCCAGGATCCGCAGCACGATCTTTTCCCCATAGCGGGAGGGCAGGGTGCTGACCCGGAAGTCCACCTTGCGCCCCTTGAAGACCCGCCGAATCCGCCCATCCTGGGGCATGCGCCGCTCGGCAATGTTCAAATTGGACATGATTTTGAAGCGAGCGGTGAGGGCAGGGACGATCTTCTTGGGAAAGTTTTCAAAAGCCTGCCGCAACACCCCATCTTTGCGGAAGCGGATGCGCAGGTATTCTTCTTGTGGCTCGATGTGGATGTCGGACGCCCCATCCTGCAGGGCCTTGACCAGGATCTGGTTGGACAGTTTAATAATCGGGGCATCATCTGCCGATTTGACCTGCTGCTCCAGGGATCCCTCGCCGGCCTCATCGGCAGCCACATCCTCAATAGCATCCAGATCGATTTCGGCAGTGTTGACCACCACCTCTTCTTCCTGTTGGGCAGCAGCCGCGTCGTTGATCCCCTTGATGGCCAGCAGCTCCGCCTGCGCATCCATGTAGCGGTTGATCAGGGTCTCGAAATCCCGCTGGGTGAAGACCCGCCGCTGCAGCTTCAGCCCCTGGATGCGGAAGCGCCGTTGAATGTCGTCCAGTGCCTGCAGGTTGTCTGGCTTGACCATCGCCACCGTCACCTGATTGTCTCGACGGCGAATGGGCAAGAACTTGTAGCGGTTGCAGATGTCGAGGGGCAAGATCGAGTCGATCAGCCCAATCATCTCGGAGATCCCCACCGGCTCCAGGTCGACATCCAGGGAGGGGATCCCGTAGATGATTTTCAGTTCAAAGAGCTGCTGCCGTTTGTAAGCCCGCTCCAGGTCAGGGGTGATCTCTTTGCCCACGATATCCTTGACCACCAGAGCCAGGGCCTTGCTGTTGCCCTCTCGATCCGCTTTGAGGGCGTTTTGGATGTCCTGGATCTGCTTATCGTCGGCAAAGCCCAGCTCCTTTAACTTGCGGCCAAAGGGGGTAATGCTGACGTTGGCGATGGCCAGAGCTTTGCTGGCAGCACCGGCACGGCGCGAGGTAAAAGGAGGGGGAGGAAGATCGTTCATGCTGGCGGGTCACCCACAATGCCTCTATTTCACTGCACTCGGCTGCTAAGGGTCAACGGTAAAGATACATAAGTCTGGACTGCCCAGAGGCCGCCAACCCTGGGCTTACTATGCCCCAACTCGGCTCAAATCTCGCATTCCTATCCACCTCACCCCCTAAGTCTCGCAGACCAACGCTTGCGACCGCTGGGTTAGGTAAAGGTTTTCGCTGTAATCGACAGGGCAGTCGATGAGGGTGGGCACCGGCTGCTCGAGGGCCTGCTTCAGGATGGGGATCAGCTCGGCAGCCTTTTCGACACGGTAGCCCTTGAGGCCCATGCTCTCCGCCAGCTTGACGAAGTCTGGATTGCCGAACTTGACGAAAGCAGCCTCGCCATACTGGTTGTGTTGCTTCCACTCGATCAGCCCATAGCCGCCATCGTTGAAGATGAGAGTTACAAAGGGAGTGCCCACCCTGAGGGCAGTTTCCAGCTCTTGGCAGTTCATTATGAACCCTCCATCTCCGGTTACGGCCACGATGCGCCGGTCGGGATGCACCAATTTGGCGGCCAAGGCCCCCGGAATGGCGATGCCCATGGCGGCAAAGCCGTTGGAGATGAGACAGGTGTTGGGTTTGTCACAGTGGTAGAGGCGGGCCATCCACATCTTGTGGGCGCCGACATCGGAGATGACGATGTCTTCGGGTTCCAGGACTTGGCGCAGGTCGTAGATCAGCTTTTGGGGCTTGATCGGGTAGCTCTGATCCTGGGCATAGCAGGTGTACTCGCGGACGATGTTCTGCCGCAGGCTGAGGCCATAGGGATCCGGCTTGCCCGTGCGATCGCAGCGGCGCAGGATCTCCATCAGGGAGTCGGAAATGTCTCCCACCACCTCTACTTGCGGGATGTAGCTGCTGTCGATTTCTGCGGGCAGGGCAGCGATGTGAACGATGGGGATGGTGCCGTCGGGATTCCATTTCTTGGGAGAGTACTCGATGAGGTCGTAGCCGACGGCGATCAACAGATCGGTTCGGTCGAAACCACAACTGACCAGATCCCGCTGCTGTAGGCCAACGGCCCACAGGGACAGGGGATGGGTGTAGGGGATCACTCCTTTGCCCATGAAGGTGTTGACCACGGGGATGTTCAAGCGGGTGGCAAATTCGGTGAGGGCGCTGCTGGCTTGGGCGCGAATGGCCCCATTGCCGGCCAAAATCAAGGGGTTGCGGGCGCGGGAGATCAGGGACGCCGCTTCGTTCAGGCTTTGATAGGAGGCGTAGGTTTTGTCCAGGCGATCTCTCCTCAAGGGAGTGCCGCTGGCTTCCATGGCGGCGATGTTTTCCGGCAAGTCGATGTGGACGGCCCCGGGCTTCTCGGTTTGGGCCAATTTGAAAGCCTTGCGCACGATCTCCGGGGTGATGCTGGGGCGCACGATCTGGGCATTCCACTTGGTGACGGGGGCAAACATGGCCACCAAATCCAGGTATTGATGGGATTCGATGTGCATGCGGTCGGTGCCCACTTGGCCGGTGATGGCCACTAGGGGTGCTCCATCCAGGTTGGCATCGGCAACTCCGGTCATCAGGTTGGTGGCGCCCGGCCCCAAGGTGGAGAGACACACCCCCGCTCTGCCCGTCAGCCGGCCATAGACATCGGCCATGAAGGCGGCCCCCTGTTCGTGGCGGGTGGTGATAAACCGAATCGAGGAGCGGCGCAGGGCTTGCAGGACTTCCAGGTTTTCTTCGCCAGGAACGCCGAAGATGTACTGCACCCCCTCATTTTCCAGGCAGCGAACCAGCAGTTCGGCGGTATTCATGGTGGCAAGGGTATGGAGAACGGTGGATCTGGATCCCACCATAGACGGCGGACGGGGCAAGGGATAACTTGTTTTCTGGGCTTGGGGACGGGGGCAGGCTGGGCTGGGAACCAAGCTAAGCTCAAAGGGGCGGCCCAGGCCCAATTGCCCCTCCAAGCTTCCTCTTCTGGAGATGCCCATGCGGCTCTACGTCGAACCTTTCACCGTTCACAAGCGCTACGCCTTGACCATCAGCCGAGGTACCCACAGCGAGACAACCTTGGCTTGGGTGCGAATTGAGGAGGAGGGAGTTGAAGGGTGGGGAGAGGCTTGCCCTTTTTCGGTGAGCGACGACTACCACCAGTCTCTGGACGACATCCTGATGGGCTTGGACGTGGCCAAAGGGATCCTGCGCCGCCATTCCCCCTGGGAGCGACAGCCAATCGAGGCAGAACTGCTGCGGGCCGGGATCCCTTCGGCAGCGCGGGCAGCGGTGGATATGGCCCTGCACGATTGGATGGGCAAACGGCTGGGGAGGCCCCTGTGGCAGTTGTGGGGGCTGGATCGCTCCCGCATTCCGCCCACGACGATGACGATCGGCATCTCCACCCCGCAGGCGGCCCGCCAGCGCGCCTTGGCCTGGATGGAACAGACCCAAGCGCGGGCCTTTAAGATCAAGCTGGGCAGCGGCTCAGGACTGATGGCGGATCAGAACATGCTGATTGCTGTACAAGAGGTGATCCCGCTGGGATCCCTGATTACAGTGGATGCCAACGGCGCTTGGACGGTGGAGCAAACCCTGAGCATGAGCAACTGGCTGGCGGGGCAAGGGGTGAGCTACCTGGAGCAGCCTTTGGAGAGGGGGCAGGAAGCGAAGCTGATCACCCTCTGGCACGAGTCGAAGCTGCCCATTTTTGTGGATGAGAGCTGTATGGACAGCCGCGATATCCCCCCTCTGGTGGATCGCGTCCACGGGATCAACATTAAGCTGATGAAGTGCGGAGGCCTCAGCGAAGCCTGGCGCATGATCCACACCGCCAAAGCCCACGGCCTACAGGTGATGTTGGGCTGCTACAGCAACACAGCTCTGGGGAATACGGCGGCGGCCCACTTGGCTCCCCTGGTGGATTACCTGGACTTGGATAGCCACCTCAACCTCACCGACGATCCCTTTGCCGGGGCCATCCTGCAGGAGGGCTGCCTGCTCCCCACCGACCGACCGGGTTTGGGGGTAGAGCTGCGGGAGGAATAATGGGAAGGCCGGAATCCCTGTCCAGCGAAAGTCGCGTGGCCATCCTGCTCCACGGGGGATTGCTGGGGGAGCATGGGAAAACGGGGCTGGGGCTGCTGCGCTACGGCTCCTTCCCGGTGGTGGCGGTGATCGACCGGGAGCAGGCGGGGGGATCCCTGGCCCATCTGACCGGAATTGCCAAAGACATTCCCATCGTGGCCTCGGTGGAGGAGGCGCTGGCCCACCGGCCTGAAGTTCTGGTGATTGGGATCGCCCCTTCAGGGGGGCAGTTGCCGCCAGCCTGGCGGGAGGAGTTGGGCCTGGCCCTGCGAGCTGGCCTGTCTCTGGTGAATGGGCTGCACACGCCTTTGGCCGAGGATCCCCAGTTTCGGCAGTGGTTGCAGCCGGGGGCCTGGATCTGGGATATTCGCCGCGAGCCCCCCAACCTGTCGGTGGGGAAAGCCCTGGCCCGCACCCTGCCCTGTAAACGGGTGTTGACGGTGGGCACCGACATGAGCGTGGGCAAAATGTCCACCAGCCTAGAGCTGCACCGGGCCAGCCTGAGGCGGGGCCTGCGCTCCCGCTTTTTGGCCACCGGGCAAACCGGGATTCTGATCGGCGGCGAGGGGATCCCTTTGGATGCGGTGCGAGTGGACTATGCCAGTGGGGCGGTGGAGCAACTGATCATGCGCTATGGCTCTGACCACGACATTCTGCATCTGGAAGGCCAGGGATCCCTGCTCAACCCCGCCTCTACGGCCACCTTGCCTCTGTTGCGTGGATCCCAGCCCACCCACCTTATCCTGGTACACCGCGCCGGCCAGACCCACATCAAGGGGATAGACTACGTGCCCATCCCACCCTTGTCCAAAGTGATCGAGCTGTATGAGCAGGTGGCAGCGGCTGCCGGGGCCTTTGCCCCCGCGCCCGTGGTGGGGATTGCCCTCAATACCTTCGGCTGGGAGGAAGAAGCAGCCCTAGAGCAGATCCGCCGGGTGGAAGCCGAGACCGGACGGCCCTGTACGGATGTGGTGCGTTTTGGGGCGGATCCCTTGTTGGAGGCAATTCTGGCGGCAGGATAACTCAGCTAGAAATCGCAGGAGCCCCGCACTGTACCCGTAGGGTCAGTGTCGGG
>NZ_JANSIB010000029.1:0-3029 GCF_047461895.1 Synechococcus sp. R55.8
GGGGATCCCTGCATTCCTTGAAGTTTTGAGAGGGAGGGCTACAAAACCCCTCCTGAAAATGAATTAGAGTGAGATCACACCGGAAGGACGAGTCCATTATGCACCTGAGTGACATCACTCATCCCAACCAGCTCCGAAACCTGAACCTGAGCCAGTTGCGCAGCCTAGCCCGCCAGATTCGCGACAAACATCTGCAGACGGCTGCCAATTCCCCGGTCGGCTGTCATCTGGGGCCAGGGCTGGGGGTGGTGGAGCTGACCTTGGCCCTCTACAAGACCCTCGATCTGGATCGAGACAAGGTGATCTGGGATGTGGGGCACCAGGCTTATGCCCACAAAATGCTCACCGGCAGGTACCACAATTTCCACACATTGCGCCAGAAGGGGGGGATTTCCGGCTACCTGAAGCGCAGCGAGAGCCGCTTCGATCACTTTGGGGCGGGGCACGCTTCCACCAGCATCTCGGCAGCTTTGGGCATGGCCATCGCTCGGGATCGGCGGGGAGACAACTTCAAGGTGGTGGCCATCATTGGGGATGGTGCCCTGACCGGAGGCATGGCCTACGAAGCCATCAACCACGCCGGGCACCTGCCCAAGACCAACCTAATGGTGGTGCTCAACGACAACGGCATGTCTATTTCCCCCAATGTGGGGGCGATCCCTCGCTATTTAAACCGCCTGCGCCTCAGCCCGCCGGTGCAGTTTTTGGCCGACAGCCTAGAAGAGCAACTGAAGAACCTGCCCCTACTGGGATCCAGCCTCAGCCCAGAAATTGACCGCCTCAAGGAAACGGTGAAGCTGGTTACCGCTGTGCAAAACAACAAAGCCGGCATTATCTTTGAGGAGCTGGGCTTTACCTACGTGGGGCCGGTGGACGGGCACAACCTGGCGGAGTTGTTGGATGCCTTTGAGTTGGCCCACGGCATCTCCGGCCCGGTACTGGTGCATGTAGCTACCGTCAAAGGCAAGGGCTACCCGCCTGCCGAAGCGGAACAGGTGGGGTATCATGCCCAATCCCGCTTCGACCTGGCCACCGGCAAGCCCTACCCGCCCACCAAGCCCAAGCCCCCCAGCTACAGCAAGGTCTTTGGCCATGCCCTCTGCAAGCTGGCCGAGCGGGATCCCCGCATCATCGGCATCACCGCCGCTATGGATACGGGCACTGGCCTGGATAAGCTCAAGGAAAAGCTGCCGGATCAGTTTGTGGATGTGGGGATCGCCGAGCAGCACGCTGTAACGTTGGCGGCTGGCATGGCCTGTGAGGGAATGCGGCCAGTGGTGGCCATTTATTCCACCTTCTTGCAGCGGGCCTACGACCAGATCATCCACGATGTCTGTATCCAAAAGTTGCCGGTCTTCTTTTGCTTGGATCGGGCGGGAGTTGTAGGAGCCGATGGCCCCACCCACCAAGGCATGTACGACATCGCCTATCTGCGCTGCATTCCGGAAATGGTGCTAATGGCTCCCAAAGATGAAGCGGAGCTACAGCGCATGGTGGTGACCGGGATCCAGTACACCCAGGGCCCCATCGCCATGCGTTACCCGCGCGGATCTGGCGTGGGGGTGCCTCTGGCAGAAGAGGGATGGGAACCCCTGCCCATCGGCAAAGCCGAGGTGTTGCGCAGCGGCGGCGAGGTGCTGATCCTGGCCTATGGGTCGATGGTGCATCCCAGCCTGCAGGCGGCGGAGATCTTGAAAGAACACGGCATCTCAGCCACGGTGGTCAATGCCCGCTTCGCCAAGCCTCTGGATACTGAGCTGATCCTGCCTTTGGCCGAACAGAGCCGCTTGGTGGTGACGGTGGAAGAAGGTTGCCTCATGGGTGGGTTTGGCTCGGCAGTGGCCGAAGCCCTGCTCGACGCCGACCTGGCAGTGCCCTTGTTGCGCTTGGGGGTGCCGGATGTGTGGGTGGAGCACGCCACCCCCGAGGAATCCTTGGCAGAACTAGGCTTGAACAGCGCCGGGATTGCCGAGCGGATTCGGGCCAAGTTTCAGGCACGAGTTCTCAAGGGATCCCCTGCAGAACTTCCCACTGTCAATTCCTAAATCTATCCTGAATCTATTCTGAGAGGCCCATCCGCCGGTTGAACTGCTCGATGGCGGCTTGCTGCAGAGCTTCTGCAACAGGGCGGGTGCGCAGGAGGATCTGCACATCCCGCAGCAGGTTTTCTCGCCACAGGTTCTCCCGCAACACCTGCAGGCGGGCATAGTTGGGATCCAAGCGCATGGCCTTTGCCCCCAGTTCCTCAGCCCGTTCGGTTTCTCCCCGAATGTAGAGGGCAGTCGCCAGGGCCAAATAGGGCTCTGCCACAGAGTCGTTCATCTCTATCGTGCGTTCCCAGCGATCGATGGCGGCGTCCAGATCCCCCTGCTCATAGTCCACCAAGCCCATGTTGTTCATGGCCGGCCAGTAGGCGGGATCCAACTGCAAGGTCTTCTCATATTCCTGCCGGGCCGCATCCCACCGATCCAGCATGAGGTAGGCATTGCCCAGTTGGAAGCGGGCATTGGGGTTATCCGGTTGCAGGGCAACCGCTCGTTCCAGAGTCTCAGCGGCGGCAAAGTAGCTGCCCTGCCGCAAATAAGCCGATCCCAGCGAGTAGAGGACATCCCCATCTTGAGGAGATAGGGCGCGGGCCTTTTGCAACGATGCAATGGCTTGCTCCAAGTCCCCCAGTTCTAGGTGGACGTTGCCCAAAACGTAGAGTAGCTCTGAGGAGTTGGGCACCATGGACACGGCCAGTTGCAGGCGGCGCAGCGCTTCTTCCGTTTGACCAAACTGGGCCAGCCGCAGCGAGTCGGTGGCCAGTTGTAGCGCTTGGGCCTGCATCAAGCCCCCATTGGGCAGAGGGACGTGCAGCAACACCTGGGCCTGGGCAGAGCTCCACCCTCCCATCCCCAACACAACTGCCAGGCCCACCGACAAGGCTCGCCAGGGCCGGACGGATAACCGGAACAACAGTGGCGGCATGATACCCACGCAATAAACAGGCCATGCCCATGTTAGCTGCAACAGCCGGGGATCCCTAC
>NZ_JANSIB010000029.1:3129-10126 GCF_047461895.1 Synechococcus sp. R55.8
CCCACGCAATAAACAGGCCATGCCCATGTTAGCTGCAACAGCCGGGGATCCCTACTTCTCAGTGTTCTCCTCTGCAACTGCCATCGGCCAAATCAGAGGCGTCGCCACCGCCGCCCCGATTGGGTGAGCAAATCTTCGGCAGCCTTCGGCCCCCAGGTGCCGGCCTCATAGGTGAACAGAGGCGGTGCAGCACCGCCGCCATTGCCGCTGCCGGGCTCAGACTCCCAGGCCGATAACACCGGCGTCACCACCCGCCAGGCCGCTTCAACCTCATCGGCACGGGTAAACAGCGTTGGATCCCCCAGCAGACAATCCAGGAGCAGGCGATCGTAAGCATCCGGTGTACTCGCTCCAAAGGCAGTCCCATAGCGGAAATCCATATCCACCGAGCGGGTGCGGATCTCTGGCCCCGGCATCTTGGCCTCAAAGCGCAACGAGATGCCCTCATTGGGTTGGATGCGCAGTACCAGGATGTTGGGACTCACCTCCCGAGCTGCCGATTGGAACAGGGAAAGGGGCACCTGCTTAAAGTGAATGGCCACCTCCGAAACCTTCTTGGGCAGGCGTTTCCCAGTGCGCAAGTAGAAGGGCACCCCCTTCCACCGCCAAGTATCACACTCCAGTTTCAGAGCGACGTAGGTGGGGGTTTTGGACTGGGGATTGACATTGGGCTCCTGCCGATAGCCCAGCACCGGCTTGCCGGCAATCCAGCCAGGGCCGTACTGCGCCCGCACCGCTGCGGCTGCCACATTGCGGGGATCCGCTAGGCGGGTGGCCTGCAGCACCTTGGTCTTTTCGTTGCGCACCCCATCGCTGCGCAGTGAGACAGGTGGCTCCATGGCCGTCAGGCAATAGATCTGCATTAGGTGGTTTTGCACCATGTCTCGCAGGGCGCCGGCAGTGTCGTAGTAGCCGGCCCGATCCTCCACCCCCACCGTCTCCGCCACGGTGATCTGCACATGGTCGATGTAGTTGCGGTTCCAGAGAGGCTCGAAAATGGCGTTGGCAAAGCGGAAGACCAGCAGGTTTTGCACCGTCTCTTTGCCCAAGTAGTGATCAATGCGGTAGATCTGCTCTTCCTGGCAAATTCGCTGCACAAGGCGGTTGAGTTCCTGGGCCGAGGTGAGGTCGTGGCCAAAGGGCTTTTCGATCACCACCCGCGTTTTGGTCGGATCGGCCACCATACCGGCTGCCCCCAGCTGTTGGATGGCCTGGGCATAGAAGTCCGGCGCCACCGCCAGATAGAACACTCGGTTGCCGCGGGTGCCCCGCTCTTCGTCCAGCTGGCTGAGCAGCTGCTTTAGGCGCAGATAGCTCTCAGCATCTCCGATATCGAGGCGGCAATAGAACAGGCGGCTGGCGAAGTCCTGCCAGAGGGCCTCCGGCCCCAAGTCCTGGGGGGCAAACTCCTGCACGGCAGCCCGCATCTTTTCCCGATAAACCTCGTGAGTCCAATCGCGGCGGGCCACCCCCACCAAAGTAAACTCCGGCGGCAGCCGCCGCTGCCCAAACAGCCGGTAGTAGGCCGGGAGCAGCTTGCGGGCGGCCAGATCCCCAGAAGCGCCAAACTGCACCACAATGCAGGGATCCGGGGTGCGTTCTTGGTTGAGACCAACGCGAAGGGGGTTTTCTGCCAGGGTTACCATAGGCCAGCTTGGCTCAAAGAGAAGGATTGGGAAGAACCTAGGGCACCAGAGAACCCTCTAGGCAGCGCAGCACTTCTTCCACGTTCTCGCGGCTGCCGATGATAAGGGGCACCCGTTGGTGGAGAGATTGGGGGACGATGTCTAGGATGGCCTCGGTGCCGGTGGTGGCCGCCCCGCCCGCCTGCTCGGCCAGAAAAGCCAGGGGGTTGGCCTCGTACATCAGGCGCAGCTTGCCCTCCGGTTTTTTCTGGGTGCCGGGATAGAGGTAAACTCCGCCCTGCAGGAGAATGCGGTGAAAATCCGCCACCAGAGCGCCGCTGTAACGGGAGATGTAGCCATCGCGGCGGTGAACATACCGGACATAGTTCTGGATCCCTTCGCTCCACTGGCAAAAATAGCCCTCGTTGAGGCTGTAGACGGAGCCGCGTTCAGGAATGCGGATGTCGCTGCGGGAGAGGATAAATTCCCCCAAGCTGGGATCCAACGTAAAACCGTGTACCCCCTTGCCGACGGAATAGACCAATTGGGTGCTGGGGCCGTAGAGAATATATCCCGCAGCCAGTTGGCGACGGCCCGGTTGCAGCAGGTCTTGGTTGTCCGCTTCCGGGCGATCCTCAAGAGGGTGAAGGACGGAGAAGATGGAGCCGACGCTGAGGTTGGCGTCAATGTTGGAGGATCCATCCAGGGGATCGATCATCAGGGCCAGGCGGCTGAGGGAGCAGTTTTCCGGCAGGCGAGCCGGGGTTTTCATCTCTTCCGAGACCAGCCGACACACCAGGCCCGTTTGCTCCAAAGCGCGAATGAAGGCCCGGTTGGCATAGTCATCCATCTGTTGCTGTTCTTCCCCTTGGACATTGAGGCTGCCGGTAACCCCCAGCGCCCCTTCGATCAGTCCTGCCTGACTCAGCCGCCGGGCAATCATCTTGCCGGCCAGGGCAATGCGGTTCATCAGGGCGCTGAAGTCTTGGGCCTCTGCCGTAAAACTGCCAAACTGCTGTAAAACATGACGGGAGAGGGTGAGCACATCCCGCAACATCTCCCGTGAGGACTCCGTCCCGCTAACGCGGTCGGCACTGCTGGGCACTGCAGGCGAGGGGAGAGGAGAGCTGAGAACCATACGAGGCTTCGCCAACACGAAGGGGAAACACCAACACCCAGGATCCCTGGCCCCCATGTCTTGACTCGGTCTCGCTAACGCGATTGGAACCTGGGATCCCTTCTATTAGGTAGGCTGGCCGATTCCTGGCGCAGGTGCAGACAACTTACAGAGTTGCTTCAGATTTGGTTTGGATCCCTCTTGCCGGCAGAGCTAGTGTTCCCCCGAAGAAACGCGGTAGGATGAGTTCTACCCCTTTTCTCCTCTCCCTACTTCGTCCCGGTTTCCTCTTGCAATGATGGCCAATTCCCCTTTCCCGCTGCGCAGCCAAGTGGTTACCCAGGGAGTACAGCGCTCCCCCAACCGCGCCATGCTCAGGGCCGTAGGCTTTCGCGACGAAGACTTCGGCAAGCCCATTGTCGGCATTGCCAACGCCCACAGCACCATCACCCCCTGCAACATGGGGATCCAAACTCTGGCGGAGCGGGCGGAGGCGGCTCTGAAGGCAGCGGGCTGTATGCCCCAGGTGTTCGGCACCATCACCATCAGCGACGGCATCTCGATGGGCACGGAGGGGATGAAATACTCCCTGGTGTCGCGGGAAGTAATTGCCGATTCCATCGAGACGGTGGTCAACGGCCAGAGCATGGATGGCCTCTTGGCCATCGGCGGCTGCGACAAGAATATGCCGGGGGCGATGATTGCCATGGCCCGCCTCAATGTGCCCTCCATCTTCGTCTACGGCGGCACCATCAAGCCGGGTCACTACAATGGCCGCGACCTCACCATCGTCAGCGCCTTTGAAGCGGTGGGGGAGTTCAGTGCCGGGCGCATCTCCGAGGAAGAGCTGCTGGCGGTGGAGCGCCATGCCTGTCCCGGTGCCGGATCCTGCGGCGGCATGTACACGGCCAACACCATGTCCAGCGCGTTTGAGGCTATGGGGATGAGTCTGCCCTACTCCTCCACCATGGCTGCAGAAGACGAAGAGAAACCCGAAAGTGCCGCCCAATCGGCCAAGGTCTTGGCAGAGGCCATCAAAGCCAACCTCCGCCCCCGCGACATCATCACCCGTAAAAGCATTGAAAATGCCATCTCGGTGATCATGGCCGTAGGGGGATCCACCAACGCCGTGCTCCACTTTCTGGCCATTGCCCATGCGGCAGAAGTGCCCCTGACGCTAGATGATTTCGAGACCATTCGTGCTCGCGTGCCTGTCCTCTGCGATCTCAAGCCTTCAGGGCGGTTTGTGGCCACCGACCTGCACCGGGCCGGCGGGATCCCCCAGGTGATGAAAATGCTGCTCAACCACGGCCTGCTGCACGGGGACTGCCTCACCATCTCCGGCCAGACCATCGTCGAAGTCCTGCGGGATGTGCCGGACGAGCCTAGCCCGGATCAGGAGGTGATCCGCCCTTGGCACAGCCCCCTGTATCCCCAAGGGCATCTGGCCATCCTCAAGGGGAATCTGGCTCCCGAAGGAGCAGTAGCCAAGATTACCGGCGTCAAGAACCCGAAAATTACCGGGCCGGCGCGGGTCTTCGATTCAGAGGAGTCCTGCCTGCAGGCCATCCTCTCCGGCCAGATCCGAGCAGGGGATGTGGTGGTGATCCGCTACGAAGGCCCCAAAGGTGGCCCCGGCATGCGGGAGATGCTCTCGCCCACTTCGGCCATCATCGGCGCCGGCTTGGGGGATAGCGTTGGCCTGATCACCGATGGCCGCTTCTCCGGCGGCACCTACGGCATGGTAGTGGGCCATGTGGCTCCCGAAGCCTATGTGGGGGGCACGATTGCCCTGGTGGAGGAAGGGGATCTCATCACCATTGATGCCCCGGCTCGCCAGTTGCACTTGCATGTGAGCGAAGAAGAGCTGGCCCGCCGCCGCGCCCGCTGGTCTCCTCCTGAGCCTCGCTACAAACGGGGCACCCTAGCCAAGTACGCCAAGCTGGTCTCCAGCAGCAGCCTGGGAGCAGTGACGGATTTGAACCTGTGGGATTAATTTCCCTCACCCCCGGCTCGTCTCCCAGAGGGAGAATTGGTACTTGAGAGATAGCTCCAGATTCCTGACCCTGCAGGGATCAGCCTTGCTGGGTTAAGTGCAAGAAAGCGGCAGAGAGAAGGGATCCCTGCCGCTGGGTTTTATGGGCTGACGGCCTCAGAGACAACTAGGTACCGATGATCCCGCCGTCATTTTTGGTGATCACCACCACCGCCGAGCGGGGGTAGAGATTGGGGTCGTAGTCTGGCCAGCGGGAATTGACCTTGCCGGCAGCAAAGTCGTCCTCGCTGGTGCTGGCGCCTGGGTGCTGCACGTTGATGAACATGGTGCGCTGATCGGGAGTGGTGACCACACCGGTGATCTCCTGCCCAATCGGCCCGGTCAAGAAGCGGCGAATTTCCCCTGTATCCGGATCGGCAGCCAACATTTGGTTATTGCCAAAAGGAGCAAAATCCCCTTGGTTGAGATTGCTTTCGCTGGTGTCGGTCTGGATCCAGAGGCGACGGCTGGCATCGAACCACAGACCATCGGGAGAGTTGAAGATGTTATCTGCATTGAGGGGTTGACCTGATAGGGTGCGGCTATCTTCAGGCGGCCCGGCCAAGACAAAGAGATCCCACTCGAAACGGGTGGCTTGAGGCCGGTCGTTGGCTTCCTTCCAACGGATGATGTGACCCCACTTGTTTTTGGGACGGGGGTTGGCAGCGTTCACCTGGTCTTGTTCCCGACGGCTGTTGTTGGTCAGGGTGAAGTAGACCATGCGGGTTTGCGGATCCACCGCTCCCCACTCAGGCCGGTCCATTTTAGTAGCACCGACAAAATCCGCCGCCGTGCGGGTATTCACCAACACATCTGCTTGGCTGGTGAAGCCGTTTTCCGGGGTTAGACCGTTTTTCCCAAACACCAGCGGCAGCCACTCCCCTGTGCCATCTTCGTTGAACTTGGCCACATACAGGGTGCCATTGTCCAACAGATGTCCACCCGCCGTTTCCTTGCGGTAGGGCTCGGCAGAGACGTACTTGTAGATGTACTCAAAGCGGGCATCATCCCCCATATAGGCCACAATCGGCTGGCCTTCCACCGGCGGCTGAAACACCACGCCTTCGTGGGCGAAGCGGCCCAGAGCGGTGCGCTTCTTGGGAGTGCTGCTGGGATCAAAGGGATCGATCTCCACCACCCAGCCAAAAGTGTTGGGCTCATTGCGGTAGTCTTGAGTGGCATCCGCAGCGGTGGGGGTGGCGTTGAAGCGGATGAACTCGTCTGCCTTGTTGCTGGCCAGCTCCCAGCCGTAGCGGGAAGTCTCGGTGCTCACGCCGTAGCGCTTGTGCTCCCGGGGCAGGTTGGGCTTTTGGTCGGGGCCTTTGCTGGTGTTGCTGAAGTAGTCCGCCCAGTTCTCCTCACAAGTAAGGTAGGTATTCCAGGGAGTGACGCCGTGGGCGCAGTTGTTCAGGGTGCCACGGGTCATCGTGCCTTCGGGGCTGAACTTGGTTTTCACAAAGTCGGATCCCCGCACTGGCCCTTGGATCTCCATGAGGGTAAGACCGGTGATGCGGCGGTTGAGGCGATCCCGCACCACTTCCCAACTGCCGTCTCCCTGCTGCTTGATGTGGACAATGCTCACCCCGTGGCCATTCAGCTCTTTCAGCACCTGGTCGGGATCGCGGCTGCCGTCAGGATTGGTGGGATACAGGTCGGAATCCAGCTTCTGGCCCACAGCCGCAGCATGCATAAACCGAGGCTCAACGTACTCGTGGTTAAACACCAGCAAACCCTCGGTGGAGCTGCCCTGCCAGGGATCCTTCCCTTCGATGGGGAAGAAGTGCATGCCATCGTGGTGGGTACCCACCTGCATTCCCTGCTCGGCACCGGTGTTTTCCAGCTTGAACTGTGGATAGGTGCCGGTGATGGGAGTACCCCAAGCCAGCAGCGGTCGGGCAGTGTAGCCTTCGGGCACCACCAGTTTGTCTTCCGCGCTCACAGGAATTGCCTTGAAGCCCAGCAAAGCACTGCCACTGGCGGCTTTTGCCGATTTGGAAGCACCGTTCAGCGCAGGCAAGCCAAAAAAGGTGGCCACCGCTGCAGCAATTCCCCCCTGCAACACTTGACGCCGCTGCAAACGGCTCTCCAGGATGCTGCTGAAAGTGGGGTTGGGAGAGTGGTTACACATAGGCTCGTCTCCAGGACGAAGCTTAGGGCCATGCGAATGGATACTCACGTTGACTTCTCCTCTTGTCTTGACAAGTTTTGTTTAGAAACTTG
>NZ_JANSIB010000029.1:10226-15565 GCF_047461895.1 Synechococcus sp. R55.8
GTTTCCTTCTGTAAAGCTTCGATCAGGATGCGGGAGAACTCTGGAGTGCTGCGCCACCCCGGATGACGGGTGTTGAGCAACACATAATCAAAGGGATCCCACTGAGAGGGCGGGGATCCATTGAAGCGGCCCTCGTCTGTAAAGTAGATTACAGGTCGCTGGGTGAGGTGAGGGCTGATCTCGTGGGTGGTGAGGACGCCCCCTTGGGTGGTGATCTGGGCAAGAGCCTGTCGGGTTGCCTGCCAAGTGTCCAGGGAGCTGAGATAAATCGAGCCGAAAAAGGTGTATTTCCCCAAGGCCAAAAAGGCCAGCGAAGACCAGATCAGGGGCAGTTTTCCATCTTTTATAAAATGGCTCTGGAAGAGGTGATTTTTCACATTCTCGATGACAGCTAAGAACAAGAAAGGAACGATAGGCAAAGCGTACTGATGCACCAGATCTCGATAGGCGGGGTTGCTGGAGAGTATATTCAAACCCAGGGTAGGCAGGGCAGGGATCCAAGGATCCCAGTGTCGCCAAGAGAGGCCCCAAGCCAAAGGCGCAACCAATAAAAATCCATAAAACAGGGTGTCCAGAGAGAAGACTTTGCTCAAAACCAGCATCGGTCTCAAGATTAAACCTTGAACAATTTCCGCAACAGAATTCCCTAGATAGTCGTAATGAGAAACGGCTGCCGGCTCGCTGCCGCTGAAGTGAGGAATGACCCCAAAAGTGGCTATCCCAAACCAAGCTGATCCTGCTGCAATTGCCGTCCAGCCGCCCACTTGGCAGCGCCATTGCCAGCGTTCTTGAATTCGTCCTCTTTCCCAAAGCAACAGCCAGGCTCCCAGGGCGACAACATTGAGAGACAACACTGCTTTACAGCCGAGGATGCCGCTCAAACAGAGAAGGAACCCCCACAATTTTCCAGAGCGAATGCAGAGCACAGCCGCCAAGAAAAGGGGAACGGCCAAAACCTCTGGATGAAAATCAAAAAGGTTGGCGTTAAAAATGGCCGGATAGAGAAGATAGGCTGTGGCAATCACCATCACTTGGCTGGGATCGACCTTGGCCTGAAGTGCAAGGTGATAAATAGCCAATGCTCCCAAGGTTAACGCCAGGGATTGGAGCCCAAACAGCCAATAGACCGAGGGGACAATGCGGTACAAAAAGCTGATGGGATAGAGAATAAAGGCTGCGTGGTCTCCCAAGATGTGGATCCCTCGAATGGTCGAAAACGGAACCTCTCCCCGACTGATTAGATAGATGGATTGGTCGAAGATGCCAAGATCATATCCTCCAGACTGAAACAGGTGATGCCGGACAACACTACAGCCAAAGAGAATGAAGAAATTAAAAATCATGATTGCCAGCAGAAGTGGAGGCAGAGGACGATCCTTCATAAGAACTAGGGCTTTTGATTTATAGATCTTGGCAAGGTAACTTTATCGCTTTTCTCAGCCTTGCGTGACATCCTAGCGAGATCTGGATTCGGCAGAGGCTCCGCCGCAATTCCGGACATTTCTCTTTCCTCGGGAGTATGAGGAATGGCTCAAGCTTGTTGGAGATAACGATACAGATGAGTTAGGACTGGTTACGACAAGAGGGTGTGATTTGGCCCAAGATGGCAGCATGTCTTGCCCCAGTTGCTTCCGGTAAATTGTTGGTCTTACCTTGCCAGGTTTTATAGGCCAATACCGCGAAGGCAAGGGCCTCTTTGGCCTTAGAAGGGATCCCCACTTGGTCGGAAGTCAACAGGGTTGTGGTCGGCAGTTGCTCCTGCAGCAGTTGCATGAGAACAGGGTTTTGGGTGCCGCCACCGCTGAGAATAACTTGATCTGGGGTCGCGGGCAAAAAGTCCCTATAGGCTTGGGCAATGGAGCAGGCCGTAAACCCTGTGAGGGTGGCAATACAGTCGTGAGCAGATATAAATTGGGTCCAAATTTGCTCCAAATAAAGGGATCCAAAATACTCCCGACCAGTGGTTTTGGGCGGTGCCTTTTGAAAATAGGGATCCCGCATCCATTCTGCAACTTTTTCCCAGTGGACTTGGCCTTGGGCAGCCCATTTTCCATCGCGATCAAAGGCTTGTTGTCCTTGGCTGGCCCGCATCACCGCCAGATCGATCAAAATGTTGCCGGGGCCAGTGTCGAAGGCCAAGGGGGATCCCCCACTGTAGAGGCTGGGGAGATAGGTAAGGTTGGCAATGCCGCCGATGTTTTGGGCCACACGATGAAGGTGGGGATGCCTCAACAGCAGCCAATCCACAAAAGCTACCAAAGGTGCGCCTTGACCTCCTGCTGCCATGTCCCGCGCCCGAAAATTGCTCACCACCGGGATCCCGGTCAGCTCGGCAATCACCGCAGCTTCACCGATTTGCAAAGTCGAAGCTTCTGGCCCACTGGGGTTATGCCAAAGGGTTTGGCCATGGCTGCCGATGAGATCGATCTGTTGGGGGGTAAGATGGGCCGCCTGGATCCCTTGCAAGGCCGCTGCCGCAAAAGCTCGACCCAAGCGAAAGTTCAAGGTGCAGATGTGATCTACCGTGCCGGTTTTGGGATTCGCAGCCCGCAAAATCTCTGCCCGCAGCGTCGGGGAATAGGGGATTGTTTGGAAATGTATCAACTCCCACTGTAGGGGATCGTCACCCTCCAGGTGGACGATGGCTACATCGATCCCGTCTACAGAGGTGCCCGACATTAAGCCAATGACAATCATTTTGCTGGCGGCTCAACCAGAGGCTTGAGAAGGTCTAAAGTTTTGCCCTCTTTCTCCCCTCCCCTTTTTAAGATACAGGCAGCGTATCCGGAGCTACCGCGTGGAGAGGATGAGTGAAGCCATCCGCTACGACCTTCTGTTGGTGGGGGGGAGTTCCTCCAACTTGATCTTGGCCCATCGCCTTTTGGATTTGGCCAAGCTATCCGGGCTAAGAATCTCCATCGCCATTTTGGAAAAAGCCCGCCAATTCGGCGGTCACATCGTCAGTGGCGCCATCTGCAACCTCCAAGTGATCGCCAAGCTCTTCCCCGATTTTGAAAGCCAAGGATTTCCCCACGAAGGCCGGGTGGAAGCCAATCACTTGAGCGTGCTGGGATCCCAACAGCGCTGGGATCTGCCGGAAGCGGTGATCCCGCCGGGATTTCGCAAGCAGGGGCAGTTCATTCTCACCCTCAGCCACGTCATCCGTTGGCTGGCCGAAACCCTGCAGGAAAAAGCCAAAGGGATCCCAAATGTTACCCTCGATGTGTTCCCCGGCTTTGCCGCCCATGAAATCCTCTACGACGGGGAGCGGGTGATCGGGGTACGGGCAAGCGATTCTGGCCAAGTTTACGAAGATTGCATCTTTGCCGAACTCACCTGCTTTGGCGACAAAGGCTTCATTTCCAAAGATCTCATCGAGAAGTTTCAACTGCGCCCCAACCCGCAATTGTGGTCGGTGGGGGTCAAAGAGGTGTGGCAGATCCCCCAGTCCCTGCAGGGGCAGGTGTGGCATACCTTGGGCTACCCGGTTTTGGATGGCAGCTTCAGCGGGGGCTTTGTCTATGGCCTCAAAGACAATCGCCTGGCCTTAGGTCTGATCATCGGCCTCGACAGCAAGAACCCCAACCTTAACCCCCAGCAACGTCTGCAGGAGTTCAAGGCTCACCCCTGGATCCAGTCCCTGATTGCCGGCGGCAAGTTGCTCAAGTACGGGGCTGCCGTGATTCCCGAAGGGGGCTACCACAGCCTGCCCACCCGGTTTGGCGTTGAGGGAGCCCTGCTGTTGGGGGATGCGCTGGGGGTGTTGGATGTGGGCAGCTTGGCCGGGGTGGATAATGCCATGGAAACCGGCTATCTGGCGGCGGGCCTCATTCACGATGGCTTCTTGAAAGGGGATCTGCGCATCCAGGCCGACTACCAAAGGGCGGTGATGGAAAGTGCGGTGGGGCAAAACCTCTACCGCAGCCGCTACTTCCGCGAGGCTTTTCTGGAGAACTCCCGCTTGCTGGAAGAATACTTGCCTCAGGTGTGCCGCAGCGTCGATGCCGGCCATCCCTGGCTGGGATCCCTGCGCTGGGGTTTACAGGATCCCGTTCGCCGCGGACGAGAAACTCTGCGCGCCTACACCCTGCTCACCGGGCGGGTCAGCCCCAGCGAGCCACCCCCGCGAGGCTATGTGGCCCCCCACGCTGCCATTCAAGCGGATTTTGTGGCCCCCACAACCTTGGCTCCCCAGGAATTGGCCTCTCGACCGGGCTATTTCTCGCGGCCCGATGCGGTTTTTTTCGCGGATCCCCGCTACCCCGAGGGTAACCGTCACATCCTGGAGTTCGACGCCGAAACCTGCCGCCGGTGCATCGCCACCTACGACAAGCTGAATCGCCCCACCCCCTGCGTGGCCGACTGCACAGCCGAGGTACACCACATCCGCGACCAAAATGGCATCCGCTCCCATGCCATGTCTTTGGAAAACTGCATCCAGTGCCGCACCTGCGAGATCATCTGTCCCCACTTAAACTTGCGGGTCAACCCCAGCTACGAGGGATCCGGGCCGGATTTCTATGGGCTGTAGCCGTTGCTGAGGTTAACTCAGTTCGCTGCAGCTCGCCTGATCCTGGGGGTCTAGCAACTGAGGTGAATGGATCTGGCCATCTTGGCCGGCGATCCCAGGGATCCAAGCAACCTTGGAAATTGGCTAGGTTGGGTTAGGGCTTGTTGGAGATCTTTTGTCGGTGAGTGATTCTTTGGATGTCCAGGCTCCTCTGCCCGCCATTTTGGCCGATCTGCAAGAAGCTCTGGAATCCCTGGGGTTGGGCCATCTTCAGGTACAAGCGCGGCTTTCCGGCCACCGCCTGTTGCTGCGTCTAGAAGGGGATCCCCTGCCTGAGCCGGATGCTTTGCTGGGGAGCCTCTCGCCGGCCTTGGAGCAAATGGCGCTGACCCACAGGCAGCGTCAGGTGGAGCTGTTTGGCTTTCTGGCCAATGAAGGGATCCCAGAATGGCACTGCGAGTGGCGCTACCAGCCCCAGCCCAACCCCAACAGCCCTCTGTATCGCGCTCAGCGGGGGGATGAGGTGGCCATCCAGCAGGTGTTCAATTACCTGTTGCGTCCAGAAGGGATCCAAGCACGGGTTCATTTCCATCCCAAACTGGGCCTCCTGCAGGTGAACTTGCAGGCGGCAGAAGCCCCGGATCCGGATTGGGCTAGGGATTTTCTGCGGCGAGCCTTAACCCGTCTGGAATGGACTTTTTTGCAACGGCTGCGGCTTTCTGGGCAGAAACTGGGCTCTTTTTTCCCGGCCTGGAGCCAAGAGTTCGATCTCAAACAGCCTGCCTTTTGGCAGTCCCCGCAGGTGCCCTTGACCGGGCGATCCCCCATC
>NZ_JANSIB010000029.1:15665-26263 GCF_047461895.1 Synechococcus sp. R55.8
ACAGCCTGCCTTTTGGCAGTCCCCGCAGGTGCCCTTGACCGGGCGATCCCCCATCTCAGAGAGAGAAATCTCTCCGCTGGATAAGCCGCCACCCCCTTCTCCTGCCTCCCAGACTGAATCTCCGGGTGTCAGTTGACGGAGGAGATAGTAAGTAGCCGAGCGTTTGCAGCCGCTGGCTGAGCGTATTCTGAAGGACAGTGCTCGTTGGGGTTGGCCATGCGGGTTGTTTTTTTCGGCACGCCAGAGTTTGCCCTGCCTTCGCTGCAGATCCTGTTGCAGCCGCAGTCTCCCTTTGAAGTGGTGGGATTGGTCTGCCAGCCGGATCGGCCCCAGGGACGGGGACAAAAGGTGCTTCCCCCCCCTACCAAGGTTCTCGCCCAGGCCCACGGGATCCCGGTGTGGCAGCCTGTCCGCCTGCGGCGGGATCCCCAAGTGCTGGCGGCTCTGGAGGCGCTGGCTGCCGATGTGTTTGTGGTGGTGGCCTACGGCCAGATCTTGCCCCTGACGGTGTTGCAGATGCCCAAGCTGGGCTGTGTGAATGTGCATGGATCCCTGTTGCCGGCCTATCGTGGCGCTGCTCCCATCCAGTGGGCCATTGCCAACGGCGAAACCGAGACCGGCGTAACCACGATGCTCATGGATGAGGGAATGGATACGGGGGCCATCCTGCTCCAGGCCAAGCTACCCATTGGGCCAGAGCAAACCAGCCTAGAATTGGCACCCCAACTGGCTCAACTGGGGGCAGAACTCTTGGTGGAAACGCTCTTGAAATTGGAGAAAGGGGAACTCACCCCTATTCCTCAGGATGGATCCCGGGCAACCTACGCCCCTTTGCTCAAAAAACAAGACTTTCACCTCGACTGGCAGCGCCCTGCCCAGGCCTTGCACAACCAAATCCGCGCCTTTTCTCCCAACTGTTTCACCGGTATAGAGGGACAGCGGATAAAGATTGTCCGCTCCGCCTCTCCCCAACTGCACTCGCCACCCCCTGAAATCCCCCAGGGCAGTCCCGGAGAAGTGGTGGGGTTGGCCAGAGGAGAAGGGATCTACGTAGCCACAGGAGAGGGATCCCTGTTGATTCGACGGGCGCAACTGCCTGGCAAAAAAGAACAGTCCGCTTGGGACTTGGTCAATGGCGGCCAGCTCAAGGTGGGGATGCGCTTTGAGCCGCTGCCCAATTCTTGAGAGCCCACACACAGGGATCCCTTGGGCGTGGTCAACCCAAATGGTGGCGAATAAATGGTGGCGAATACAGTAATGAATGAAACATTTCCGTTGCATTACTCCCCTCTCCCTCTGGGAGAGGGTGAGGCTTACTCCGGCTGGGGAAACTCCTGCCAAAGGGTGGTGCGTTGGCGCAAGCTGAGGAACTGTCCGCCGCCCAAGATGAGGTGGTCCAAAACCGGGATCTGCAGCAGCTGCCCCGCCTGCAAGAGTTGCCGGGTGAGGGCAAGGTCTTCTGGGCTGGGATCCAAGCTGCCGGAAGGGTGGTTGTGGGCCACCAGGATGCGGCTGGCTCCTTGCTTGATGGCGCTGCGGAAGGTTTCCCGCGGATGGGTGAGGGTTTCGGTGGCTGTCCCCCGGGTTACGATCTGCTGGCCAATGAGGCGGTGCTTGATATCTAGGTGCAAAACGGCAAAATGCTCCTGGGTCTCCCACATCAGGTCGCCGCTCAGGGCCATGGCTGCCTGTTCCGGCGACTCGATCACCGTGCGTTCTGGCGGGCGACCCAAAAACACCCGTCGCCCCAGCTCGATGGCGGCCAACACCGTTGCTGCCTTGGCCGGGCCAATGCCTTCAATTTGCAGCAGCTCCCCTGCCTCCACCTGGCGCAGTTGGGCCAAGGGATCCCCTTGGGCTTCTAACTTTTTCAGGAGCAACTGGGCTAGGCCGACTGCCGAGAGCTTGCCCGGCCCCTGGCCAGTGTTGAGCAAGATGGCCAGCAGCTCGGCGTGGGAGAGGTGCCTTGCCCCTTGGCTGAGCAGCCGCTCGCGGGGACGATCTTGGGCAGGAATATCGCTGATGCGCAGCACGTACTGGCTCATCTGGGGCCTAGGGAGGAGAAGAGGTTTTTTTCAACAGCCAAAAGGGACTGCGGCGCTCGACGACCCGCCAAGATCCCAGAATGGCTGCCTGTTCGCCCTCGGGAGCTGTAAGTTCAGCTACAAAGGGATCCCAGGTAACCAGGTAGTCGGGCGCCTGCCCCTGGGCTTGCCAGTCGGCCAGCTCTTCTGGGCTGGCGGCGTAGGGAACCTGCAGCGGGCCATAAAAATAGGGTACAAAAGAGCGAAAGCCGTACAGGCCCACCGTTCCAGAGAGAGCCGGCTGGGCGTTGTTTTCGGAAGTGGCAAACTGCCGGAAAAAGTGGACGGCTCCCCCCTGGGTGTGTTGCAGCAGGCGGGGGAAGACCCAGCACCAGGCCAGTTGGGCGCTCAGTCCCGTGGCCAAGAGCAAAACTGTCCAGCCCCAAGCCCGCCGCCGTCCTCGACTCCAAAGGAGAATTCCCAGCAGCAGGATCGCGGCGGGGACGTAGGTCAACACTGGCCACTCCACCTCAGCCTGCAGGTATCCCAGCACCAAGCTGCTGGAAAAGTCGTCAGGGATGCCGGCAAAGACCCATGCTTGGACTAGCCCAGCGGGGTCCTGGGATCCCAGCCAGGGCAGCAACAGCCACAGGGCCAGCCAAAACAAGCCACTGAGCAGGATCCAGGCACTTTCCCAAAAACTGGGCCCTCTTTTCTCAGCAACCAGGCGCTGCAAGCGCAGGGCAGCAAAGTAGGCCCCAATGGGGTACAGCAGCGAGGTGTAGTGAACCAGCTTGGTTTGCACCAGCAGCGAAAACAGGGCCAGCACCACCCCAAAAGCCACCAACAGCAGATGTTCTGCCCGCCGAGTCAAATCCACCGAGCCCATACTCCTGGGGATCGTCTGCAGGATCCCGGCCAAAGCCAAAGAACCCCAGGGAAAGCACCCTAGGGCAAAGGCCAACAGATGAAAATAAACCGGGCCGGGATGCCCATCTGAGCTGGTGAGGATGCGCCATTGGTAGCGCCCAAACTCTTCCACCCATTCTGGCCCCCGTTGCACCCCCTCCAACGCCAGCCAAGTGAGGGGAACAGCCACAGCTAGGCTGAGGAAAACCAGGCTCTCCCCCCATCGAAGGGGAGGATCCCGGTGCCAGACCTTGTAGCCAACCCAGATGAGCAGCGGCAACACCAACCCCACTGGCCCTTTGGCCAACACCGCCAAGCCCAGAGCCAGCGCCCCCACCGCCTTCCAAACCCGACCGGAGCACCCCACCCGACGCGCCTGATCCGCGGCCAACAGGGATCCCAGACCCACCCCCATCCCCAGATTCAACAGCGGGTCGATGAGGCCGGTTTTGTAAAAAAACAAGGGCAGGTAGCCTGTCAGCAGCAAGATCCCCCATAGGCAGCCAAACCCCACCCCACGCAGATGGGATCCCCACCCCACCAGCAGCGCCACCGTGATCCCGCCAGCAAAAGCATTGGGCAAGCGCGCTGCCCCTTCGTTCATCCCCAAAACAGCCATGGACAGGGCCTGCAGCCAAAAAAAGAGAGGGGGCTTCTCGAAAAAAGGCTCCCCGTTGATGGCCAACGAGAAAGGATCCCCGCTGGCCAGCATCTGCCGCGCCAAGCTGGCGTAGATCAGCTCATCCCAGTCGAACAGATAGGGGATCCCCTGCCCCCATAGGAGCCATAGCCCGGCCAAAAAACCCATCCCCAGGGATCCCTTGAGGCGGCCCAGAAAGCTAGGCATGGAAAGCTTCTGAAGACACCACCCGGCCCACGCTCTGAGGCGAGCGCAGGAGGCGGAGCAACTGGGCTGCCAGAGCGGATCCCTCTGTCTCCGCCGGAATCTCCACCCCACACCAACGGCTGGAGCTACCCTGCAGGGCAGCTATCCACTCCGGGGCAAGGGATCCCCGCGCCACCCCGATCAATTGCGGCAGAGGCTCCCGACGATACAGCCCAATCCAGCGCAAGCCCAGTTGAAAAGGCCCCGGTCGGAAACGGGGGTTCAAGCGGCCATCCGCCTCAAACTTGCTCAACATCACCTGCAGAGAGCAGATCTGGCGAGTATTGAGCGCAGGAGCCGAAGGCACAAGGCGGGCGCGGAACGTGGCAACCATCTCCGCAAAGGGGATCTGAACGGTCTGCTCTTCTCCCGGCGCAGTGTCGAACGCATAGCCGTAGGCGGGGCTGTCCCAGCCGCCTTGATCCCGCAGTAAGACCTTATACCGCTGCCCATCCCCTCGCAGGCGCAGCTCCAGACCGGCAAACTCCGATAAGTCCAGCGGCGGCTGACAATTGCGGGTGCGCGTGGAAACAAACCCCCCAAAGTTGGCCGTGGAAACCTGGCCTGCGAACAGCAGCTCCTCCTTTCCCCAGAGCAGTTGGCTTTGGCTCGCCCCGCCCATCACCACATCGTCCAAAATGCCCCAAAACCGATGCAAATCCGGGTTGGGCCGGCGAAAGTCGAACAGCATCCGCTCCGTTTGCCCACTGCTGCGCAATTGCTCCAGATAAGCCTTGGCCGTTGGTGGATCCCCCAAACCTAGGATCACGGTTGCTGTCGCCCAATCTGGCGTATGGCTCACCTCCACGCCCTGCTGCCGCAGGGCCTCCGCCAACCCGTCAGGCAAACCTTCCCCCACCACCCCTATCTGGATAGCGACCGGCTCGGAAAGAGAAGGTGGCACAAAATCATCCTCCACGGCCTGGAACCCATTTTGAACCCGACGCCACACCTCAGCCCAAGGCAGGGCCTCATAGTAGGTGAGCGTGTTCCAGAACCGCCCCAGATCCCAAGGCATGAGTCTACCTCATCTCTTCAGAGGTCTATCCCGGATCCCTAGCTTAGGGCAGCGCCGAAGAACTCCACCGCTTCTGCCAACACGTCTAAAAAGCGATCCACCTCCGCCAACGTGTTGTACAGGTAAACACTGGCTCGGGCAGTGGATTGTACTCCCAAATAGCGATGGAGGGGTTGAGTGCAGTGGTGCCCCGCTCGAACGGCAATGCCTTGCTCATCCAGCAAAGTAGACAGGTCATGGGGATGGACAGCCTCCACCGAAAAGCTGACCAGCCCTGCCCGTCGCGCCGGATCCTTGGGGCCATAAACCGTAATACCCGCTATGTGCTGGATCCCGTCCAACAGGTGGGTAATCAACCTTTGTTCATGGGCATGAACCCGCTCCAGACCGATCTGGCTCAAGTAATCTACGGCTGCCCCCAGCCCCACCGCCTGGGCAATCGCCGGCGTACCAGCCTCAAATTTGTGGGGGATATCCGCATAGGTGGCGTGATCCCAGTACACATCGGCGATCATCTCTCCCCCACCCAAAAAAGGGGGCATCGCTCGCAGCAGCTCCCGCCTGCCGTAGAGGACGCCAATCCCCGTTGGGCCACACATCTTGTGCCCCGAAAAGGCCAACCAATCGCAATCCAGCGCCTGGACATCCACAGGCATGTGGGGCACACTCTGGCAAGCATCCAGCAGAACCTTGGCCCCGTAGCGATGGGCCAGCTCAGTCATCTCCTGGACGGGATTGATGGATCCCAGCATGTTGGAGACCTGGGTTACCGCCACCAAGCGGGTGCGGTCGCTGAGCAAAGACCGGTAGTGCTCCAGATCCAGCTCTCCCTCTGGCGTGATCTGGATGAACTTGAGGTGGGCTCCCGTCCTTTGGGCCACCCATTGCCACGGGATCAGGTTGCTGTGATGCTCCATCACCGAGAGGACGATCTCATCCCCCCGCTCCAGATGGCTCAAGCCCCAACTGTAGGCCACCAGATTGATGGCTTCGCTGGCATTGCGGGTGTAGATGATCTCCTGAGGAGAAGGCGCGTTCACAAAACGAGCGATCTTTTCCCGCGCCCCCTCATAGGCATCTGTGGCTTCGTTGCTCAGCGTATGCACCCCGCGATGCACGTTGGCGTTGCAGTGTCGATAGTAATGATCCATCGCCTGCATAACCGCCAGTGGCTTTTGAGAAGTGGCGGCATTGTCAAAGTAAATTAGCGGGTGGCCGTTGACCTGGCGCTGCAAAATCGGAAAATCTGACCGCACCTGGGCAGCCAGATCGAAAGAATGGTCAAGCTTGAGAGAAGAAAGGGGGGATACCGCCATGGTCTGCGCAAAAAGCCTGCTTCCCTCAGTATGACATCGCTTCCGGCCAGCCTTCGGCAAACCCATCCGCCCAATCCCTTCCAGCATCCAGGGATCCCTTCCTCCCTGACCTGAAAGCGAAGCTTGTCACAAAATGTAACTTTGTGTTAAGTTTGGTTACAGCAACCAATACGAGGTATTAGCAATGCAATCGTCTCCCAGAATCCCTTCTCGTCTGGACTCCGCTTCTGTTGCCCAGTACTACGACACCACCAACGACTGGATCCCAGGCTGGACAGAGCAAGCGGAGCGTTGGAATGGACGCTTGGCCATGTTGGGCTTGGTGATCAGCATTGCTACAGAAGCGGTGCTGGGCCACAGTGTTTTTGCCAGCACTCTCGCCCAGTGGCTAGGTCTGCAATAACCTGCAATAATTTGTCGAAGAACTTTTCGGTAGAGCCACATTGGACATCTCACAGACTTTCTCTTCGGCTTTGAGATGTTACAGCTCTACCCTTTTTGGGAGCTTTTTCACCCTTCAATCCCTATCTATCCCTATCTCGACAGTCCGATGATGCTTGACAATCCCTTCCTCCCCTACATTGCCGTCATGGTGGCCGGGCTGGTGGCCGCTGTTGTGATTGGCTCGATGGCTTTCTTCAACTCCAAGCGCCCTGCTGGCTGGGAAGGCGCCGGTCGCCCGCGGTACGTGCCGCAGTACGGTCAAGACGGCGATACCCCGCCGGAGTGGGAGATTGGCTGGACGGAGAAGGCGGAGCGATGGAACGGACGGCTGGCCATGTTGGGGTTTGCCATAAGTGTTGTGGTAGAGGCCATTGTGGGCCACAGTGTGTTTGCCTCTGCACTGGGGATCCACTGATCCAAGTTGAAAGCTGTCCGGCGCCCAGTCGTCTCGAGGAAATAAAGGCGGAAGCTATGGAAGCCTGCTTTTTCCTCATGCGTGCTCTTTGTCTTTGCCGTGCAGTACTACCTTGCTTATCTCCTGGAAAGGCTGTACCCAAAGATCGGTGCCTCCTCCATTCGGTTGGTGTCTAGCCATCTGTTGCCTGTCTAATATGATTCTCAAAGGTGAGACGTGCTGGAAGCTCAGAAAGGTTCATAGGGATACCCACAAGCTTGAGTGTCTTGAAAAATAGATGGAAGTTATCTACCTTGTCACAGCGGAAGTAACAATCAGAGCTCTTTGTTGACCTAGACCCTGAGATAAACTCCAGGCGGAATACGTAACCATCCTCACTATCAATGCACAGCTTAATCTCTTTGATAGCCTGGATCCTAAATAACAATCGCTCTGAAGAACCGAAATCCTTGACTCTAACGTACTCCCTACTTATGGCAACGCATCCAAATGAAACCTCTTGTCCACGCTCAATTGCTTCTCTCATGCCTTTCCAGCGCGTGGAGCAAATGTAGCTGGCTACATACCTCATCAAAGGCAAAGACGGGGAAGATATAGATACGACAGGATTTCCTTGGCAATTGATGTAGTAGCTGTAGTATGGGTAGCATTCTGATTTGACAAAACCGACACTCTTCTTACTGAAGTCCACGTTCACTGAGACAATTTCGTTATACCTATAGGCAAGTCTGTTCTGCTTTCCTAGGATGTCACGATAGATGTCATGATAAATGAAGCCATTGCTCAAAATAACAACCCTAGATTTATAGGGTTGATTTGAGTACCAATAGTACCAAAGAAGCATCGATAAACCACCCAACAATCCAGAAAAAGCCATAGCAATAGGAGGTATGCCACTGGCCAAAGTGCTAGGGATCCATGTCCCTAAGGCAGAAAGTATTGCCGATAGAACTGCGAAGATAGGAAGTCCAATAAGTAGCAATGTAGATAAAGATACCGACACAACACGCATCAGCAAAGTAAAAGGGCTCCATTTCTCGATTGGCGTTTCTTCTGTTGTTACGAGGTATCCCAGTGACTTATCCCGTACCAGCTTTGTCTCGGCCTCTAATAACATCACTTATCCCCCCTCACTTCTTGGATAAGCTCCATTGGCAATCTATGCCAAAGTAGTGTTTAGAGACAAACTCATAATCTATTCTGTTTCACCACTGGATAATCTTTTTCTGAACGGCTGTCATACACATGGCAACGCGAGCATTGATCTCATCCTCAGAGCCGAAAATATCCAACTTTTCTTTGAGCCTCTGGATACAGTTTTGTACGGTCTTCTTGCTGGTGTGAATGCGATCTGCGATGGCCTGATCGGTGAGGGCTTCTTTGCAGAGCAAGTTCAAGACCTCAATTTCTCGTTCCGTCAGCTTCGTAAGACCGCGCAACTCCCGCGGCATGCGCAATTCTCCATTGAGGGCACTTTTGGCCCCCTCCAAAAACACGGTGCGCCGTTCCATTTTGTTGACCGCGGCAAACCCACCCTGGTGTTTGCTGATCAGGCCCACCAATGGAGTGAGCAGCAGCGGCTCGCTGGAATAGGCCATCACATTCAAGGTGGGGTAGTTCTCAAAGATATGGCGCAGGAACTCTAGGCCAGGCTCGGCAGACTGCTCTCCGCTGGTTTGACCATAGAGCAGATCGGCTACAACCAAGTCTGGTTGTTCCCGCTGCAGGCGCAGGATGGCGTCCATGGGATTGGTGACCGTAATACATTGAGCATCTGCTGCAATGCGTTGCAGCCACTCACAGTTGTTTTGAGCCACCTCTGGATGATCTTCGACGATCAAAAACTTGAGCGGGGCAGTGGGGCTTTCAACCTCGGACATCAATCCACTCCTCTAGTCCAGCCTTGCAGTTTATCCTCTGCCGGGCGGGCTTGACTGAAAACTGAAATAGGTTCACCAGCAAAGCTCCCAGCAGGTTACCCTAGTGTAGCCTCAGGTAGGGGCTTAGAGGTGAGCCTGGGGGGGTGGGAAAGGACAGGTTAGGCTAGAGGGTGACGTCAACCGGATCTGAACTGTGGTACCCCTGCAAGATCGCAACCCAACCACCCGCACAGCCTATGTCACTTATGCCTTGGTGATCGTTAACATCTTAATTTTTCTGTACCAGCTAACCCTGTCGCCACAAGAGCTGGCAGCTTTTTTCCGAGAGTGGGCAGTGGTACCGATAGAGTTGACGGCCAGTTTTCGAGGGGAGCTCACCTCTTCGTCGCGTCCAGAATGGGTAACCCTATTCACCTCACAATTTCTGCATGGGGGCTTTCTCCACATTGGCGGGAACATGCTTTTTTTGTGGGTTTTCGGCAACAACGTTGAGGATCGCTTGGGCCATGTGCGCTACCTCATCTTTTACCTGGCTTGCGGAGCTTTGGCTGCGCTAACGCAGTGGTTTTTCGATATGGGATCCCCCATTCCTTCACTGGGGGCAAGCGGCGCTATTGCCGGCGTATTGGGAGCGTATATTTTGCGCTTTCCACGGGCCGAGATCCTAACCTTGGTGCCCTTGGGTATTTTCATCACAACCCTCTACGTTCCGGCTTGGGTGTTCCTGGGCTTTTGGTTCATCCAGCAAGCTTTCTACGGCATTGCCAGCCTACAGACGCCTACCAATATCGGTATGCAGGGTGGGGGAATTGCTTACTGGGCCCATGCGGGCGGTTTTGTGTTTGGGGCCATTTTGGGGCCGCTGATGGGGTTGTTTTCCGGCAAAAGCCCTTATGACCGCCAAATGACTTGGCAACAACGTGACAGGGATCTGTTTTGATTTGATCAGCTTTGATACTTTCTCAGTCTATTGTTAATCGGATAGCAGCGTGATGGGAGAAAGCCATGGTCAGTCTATCTGCCAAGCCTCTAACTCTGGAAGACTTTCTACAACAGCCGGAAACTCAGCCCGCCAGCGAGTTCATCAAAGGAGAAATTATCCAGAAGCCCATACCACAGGGAAAACATAGCCGTCTCCAACTAAAACTGGGTAGCTTCATTAACGAGATGTTGGAGCCTTCTCAACTGGGAATGGCATTTCCAGAGCTGCGCTGCACCTTCGCCGGATACGCGATTGTGCCCGATATTTCTGTGATCCCCTGGGATCGGATCCCTGTGGATGAAGATGGCACCATTCAAAATCTCATCCCCTTTTGCCCGGATTGGATGATCGAGATTCTCTCTCCCGATCAAAATCCAATGAAGCTGGTCAAAAAAATCTTGATCGGCCTGGATCACGGCTGCCAAATGGGGTGGGTGGTGGATCCCGAAGAAAGGGTTGTTTTCGCCTACCCTGCCGGGCAGCAGCCGACGGTGCATGAGGATCCCCAAGAGGTGATCCCCACTCCTGCGTTTGCCCAAGGGATCCAACTGACAATCGCAACTTTGTTCGGCTGGATGCAAGTTCAAGCTGGCGAGAGCCACAAGTCCAATGCGGGATAGAAAAAGAGTGGATCTCCTTCCATCCCTCAATTCTCAATTCAAATTCAACATTCAGCTAGAAATCGCAGGAGCCCCGCACTGTACCCGTAGGGTCAGTGTCGGGA
>NZ_JANSIB010000030.1:0-23475 GCF_047461895.1 Synechococcus sp. R55.8
GGCGGCGCGAGTTCCCGCCCCTGGGGTGAAGTCGCTGTAGCCCACGGTGTGTAAAGCTGACTCCAGAGCAGCCAAGGTCATCAGCACATCGCGGTCACTCACAAAGCCCAAATGGCCAATGCGGAAGATTTTGCCCTTGAGGTGGTCTTGTCCAGCGGCAAGGGCGATGTCGAAGTGTTTCTTCAAGGTGCTGCGGATGGTGTCAGCGTTGATCCCTTCGGGAGCGAGTACAGCTGTTACCGAAGGACTGGCCGCTGACTCTGGATCAACCAAGAGCTTTAGCCCCAGAGCCTTGACGCCAGCACGGGTGGCCTGGGCCAGCTTGGCATGACGCCGGTAGATGGCTTCCAACCCTTCTGCGCGCATCATGCGCAGGGTAACCTGCAGGGCGTAAAACAGGTTCACCGCCGGTGTAAAGGGAGTGGTGCCTTGGCGCAGGGCCTTTTGCGCCAGCTTAAAGCTCCAGTAGTACTTGGGAAACCTAGAGCGCTCCGTAGCGGCCATGGCCCGCGGGCTGACGGCCACAAATCCCAGCCCTGGTGGGATCATATAGCCCTTCTGGGATCCCGAGGCCACCACATCCAAGCCCCATTCGTCCATTAACACCGGCATTGCCCCCACGCTGGTGACCCCATCCACCAGGACGAGGGCTTCCCCATGCTCGCGAGCAGCAGCAGCAATGGCTTGGACATCGTTGGCTACGCCGCTGGAAGTCTCCGAGTGGGTGAGGATGACGGCTTTGATGGTTTTTTCCCGGTCGGCAGCCAGCTTTTCTTGGAAGATCTCGACGGGGTAAGGGATCCCCCAGGGGGTTTCCACCCGCTCACACTGAAGGCCAAACTGCTCGGACATTTCCGCCCAGCGCTCCCCAAACTTGCCGTTCACCCCCACCAAAACCCGATCCCCAGGGCTGAGGGTGTTGAGGATCCCGGCTTCCATGGCACCGGTGCCACTGGCGGAAAAGACAAACACATCGGAGGTGGTTTGGTGCAGCCAGCGCAACCCATCGGTGACCTCTTCCAAAATGGCGGTGAACTCTTTGCTGCGGTGCTCGATGGGCCCCCGTGCCATCGCCAGCAGCGCACTCTCGGGAACGGGAGTGGGGCCGGGGATCATCAATATCAGCTTGTCTTTCATGCTTGCCCTGCTTGGGATGCAAGTAAGGTTTAAAAGGTGGCGGCCAGATTCGAACTGGCGCATAGAGGTTTTGCAGACCTCTGCCTTACCACTTGGCTACGCCACCCCATTGCTCAACTGGGCGCAGATATTGTATCCGAAAAGGGGATCCCCCTTCCAGTAACCAAAAGTAGCAGTTCCCAGCTCAGCTAGGCCTCAACCCTTTCTTCCTGCACCTTTAACAGACGGGATCCCAGCAGGCGCTGCAGCCAAGGAGCCAGAAACTTGCGGTTGGCCAACTGCTGCTGGGGATCCTGAGTTTCCAGAGGGAAGGGGGCAAGAGCCCGCAGGGCGGCAGTGGTAACACAGAACATGGCCTTTTGGAAGCTAAGGCAGATTTTCACCCGCAGGTCATCATCCCCGCGAGGCTGGCGGCGGTAGTGCTCTCGCAAGTAGGGGGGCAGGTGGCGCATCATATCCTGCATCAACAGGGTAGGCGGGATCCCGGCGCTCCCCACCGGCAGCGGATCGGCGTAGAGGGCGCCGTAGGCAAAGTCAGCCTGCTCAGCCGGGATCTGGTGGGCCTGGGCGTTGTAGGAAACCGTGCCCATAAAGGGAAAGGAGCGGAAAAACACCGCTTCCACATAGGGGATAGCCGTATCTGATAGGAAAGTCAGACCCGCCGAGAGAGGGATGATCTCGTAGCGGCGGCCCCAGATGCAGGGAGCGTAGGTGATAGGCTTGTCGGCAGCTGCCACCAACCCCTGCTGGATGTGAGCCACCACGTCGGGAATGGTGAGGTGGGGTTCTGTCTCAGAGCGCTTGGCCAGCGCCAGGAAAATATCGCTCATCACCCGCCAAAACTGGCCCAAGCCGCTGTACATAGCCAGCATGCGCACCTGTTCTAGAGCAAAGTCGGGAAACAAGATCCCCAAGCCCTGCAAGAAGGGATTGAAGCGGATTTTGGCCCGGATGGCTCTCTTGGCCCGCTCGACAAATTCGGGAGTATCCAGGTAGCGGTCTAGCCCCCCTCCCCCATGCCAGAGCATAGCCTTCATGCAGTATTCGGCAAACTCGTAGTTGATGCGGTCATGCCACAGGTAGCGCAGCCATTTGCCCAGGGTAATCTCGCCGTTGAAATACTTGAACGCCGGAAAAAGCTCCAAAAATTGGTGGTCGGCAATGAAGATCAAGTTGCGCGAATAGGCATCCAGCACCTCGCCGTAGCTATGCAGGATGCCAATGACCTCTAGGCGATTGGCAGGGGCATCCGGCACAAGGGCTCCCCCTGCCTCTAGGCGCTGGACAATAGGAGCCAGTTGCAGTTGCTCCAGAGGAGATAAGCCGGCCAGAAAGAAGCAGGAAGGAGCAGGAGCAAGAGTGGCAGTCATGGGAGCAAAAGAAACTCCGTCGATCTCATCAAATCATCAAAAGGAAGACAACCCAAACTGAAAGGCAGTGACCAGTCCTGCAACACCAGCTAGGTTAGCCTTGGCCAAGGCCAAGGTGGTGGACTCCACCCAGCGGGTTGCCCAGCTAGGCTGCAGGCCCAGTAACACCACCAGCGTTGCCAAAACAACAGCAGGCAGGCGCTCTTCAGTGGCGTGGCGTTGCATGGCTATGGCCACTTGCGAGAGGCGCCCAAAAAAGACACGGTTCACCATCAGCAGAAAATAGGCCGCCGTCAATCCCGTCCCCACCATGCACAGGAGCGTTTGCAGGGGAAAGACGGCAAAGCTGCCCCGAAAGAGGGTGAACTCAGCTATAAAGCCCACCATGCCCGGTGTGCCGCCACTGGCCATCACCCCTAGCACCATCAAGCTGCCAATAAGCGGTAAGCCCCGCTCCGGGTTGAGCAATCCCCGCAGCAGCTTGAGATCCCGTGTGCCGGTGTTGGTGTAGACGGCTCCCACCAGAAGAAACAGCAGCGAGGAGATGAGGCCATGGCTGACCATCTGAAAGATGGATCCCACCAGGGAGAGGGGAGTGGCTGCTGCTACAGCCAAGAGAATGTAGCCCATGTGGGCAATGGAGCTGTAGGCCACCAGCTTTTTCATGTCCTGCTGCACCAAGGCGTTCAGGGATCCATAGAGCACGTTAACCACCGCCCAACCGGCCAGCCAGGGCCCTGCCTGCTGCCAAGCATCCGGTAAGAGCTGCAGGCCAAAGCGCAACAGGCCGTAGGTGCCCAACTTCAAAAGCAGACCCGCCAGCAACACGGAAATGGGAGTGGAAGCCTCCACATGCGCATCTGGCAGCCAAGTGTGGAAGGGCACCAAGGGGATCTTGATGGCCAGCCCCAGCAGAATGGGAATAAGCAACAGGGTTTGTTGCACCAGGGGCAAGGGGTGAGCCTGCAGGACGGTATAGGTAAAGCTGTGGGCATCGCTCAGCCAACTGAGGCCGAAAAAGCCAATCAAGAGGAGGATCCCCGACAGAGCGGTGTAAACCAAAAACTTGGTGGCGGCATAGGTGCGGCGCGGCCCTCCCCAGATGGCGATGAGCAAATACAGGGGGATCAGCTCCACTTCATAGAACAGGAAAAACAGCAGCAAATTCTGAGCCAAAAAAGCTCCGGCCACCGCTGCCGCCAGCATGAGCACCAAGCTGTAGTAGAGGCGGGGCCGCTCCACCTGGCCGCTGGCCCAAATAGCCATCAACACCAGTAGCCCGGTCATCACCACCAAAGGCAGAGAGATCCCATCCACTCCCACCTCATAAACCAAGCCCAACTGGGGGATCCAGGCCATCTTTTCCGCCAATTGCAGGGATCCAAGGTGGGGGTCAAAGATCAGCAACAGCCCCGCGCTCAGGCCAAACAAAACCCACCCAAACCCCAAGGCCAAAGCCCGGTGCAAGCCCTTCCCCGCCTGCTCGGGAATCAACCCAATCAAGATGCTCCCCAACAACGGGATCCCGATCAAAAGGCTCAACATGGCTCTCTCCCATCAATAGGCCAACCCCAAATGGGGCGAACGCAGTAGCCAAGCTGTAACCAACACCACCCCCATGACGATCACCAGCACATAGAGTTGCATCCGCCCCGACAGGGTGTACTTGAGGGCTTCGCCGCTGAAGAAAAAGGCCAGGCTCACCCCGTTCACCAAGCCGTCCACTCCGTTGCGATCCAGCCACTCCAATCTGCGGGAGAGGGCGCTGACCGGTTGCACCACCAGGGCTTGGTAGAGGTGCCCCGTGTAAAAGTCGTGGGCCAGCAGATCCTGCAACTCCGGCCAGGGCAGATATACCCTCCGTTGGTCCCCCCAGTACAGCCAGCCGCCAATGGCTGCCCCCACCAGCCCAGCAGCCGTCAGCAGAGCCGCCATCCACCTCAGCTGCGGGTTCCAGTCGGGATAGAGCCCCCAGCGCCCCAACAGCCAGGGCATGAGCAAGGTTTGCACCGTCAGGATGCCCATGGGCAGAGCCATCAACCAGCCCACCTCAGGGGCCCGGCGGGTTTTGGGTTGCGGGGATCCCAAAAAGACCAGGCCAAACACCCGCGCCAGGTTGAGAGCCGTCAGCCCATTCACCAGCAGCAGCACCTCCACCAGGGCCGGCTGCACCCCGCTGTAGACCAGCGCCAGGCGGGTCAGCGTCCAAAAGCACCCTAGGGGCAGCAGAGCCACCATCCCCAGGGATCCCACGGCAAAGGCGGCAACTGTGGCCGGCATGCGGCTGCGCAGGCCCCCCAGCTCTGTCAAATCTTGGGTAGAGGTGGTGTAGATGAGGGATCCCACCCCCATAAACAGCAGCGCCTTAGCCAAGCCGTGCATCAGCAGCAACTCCAGGGCCAGCTCCGGCTGCTGCATCCCCACTGCCATAAACACCAACCCCAAGTAGGCACTCGTGGAGTAGGAGAAGGTGCGTTTGATATCGATTTGCGCCAAGGCCACCAGGGATCCGCCCAGGGCTGTGATCGTGCCGATGGCCACCAAGACCCCATTCGTAATCGGCGACAGGGCCAGTAGCGGTTGCAGCTTAATCAGCACAAAAGCCCCGCAGGCCACCACCGCCGAATTGCGCAGGATCGAGGCCGGGTTAGGCCCTTCCATCGCCTCATCCAGCCACAGGTGCAGCGGAAATTGGGCGCATTTCCCCAAAGGCCCTGCAATCAAAGCCAACCCCATCAAAGCCGCCCAAGCCGGATCCAAGCTGGCCGTAGCCGCCCAGTCCCGCAGGTCGGAAAACGTCAAGGCCCCAGAAAAGTTGGAAATTGCCACCACCCCCATCAGCAGCAGCAGATCTCCTACCCGCTTGGTTAAAAACGCATCCCGCGCCGCCGTCACCACCAGAGGCTGGGCGTACCAAAAGCCCACCAGCAAATAGGTGGAAAGGGTGAGCATCTCCAGCAGGGCATAGCTGAAAAACAGCGAGTCGCTGAGGGCGATCCCTGTCATTCCCCCCTCGAAAAAGCCCATTAGAGCGGCAAAGCGACCCAGGCCCCAGTCCTTATCCAAATACCCCAGCGCATAGATCTGGGCCAGCAGGCTCAAACCGCTGATCCAGACGACGGCCCCCATTGTCAGAGGCGAGATCTCCAAAGACAGAGTCAAATCCAGATCGGCCACCCGAAACCAGAGGTAGTTCAAGATCTGGGGATCCCGACCCCAAACCTGCCGCAACAGCCAAAGGCCATGGGCAAAGGCGGCAAAAGTCAGAAGGATGTTGAGGTAAGCTGCCGGACGCGGGCCACTGCGCTTGACCCACCCCGTTGCCCAGGGAATGGCCAAAGCTGTTCCCGCCCACCCATAGCAAGGGATCCACCAACTGCTCTCCAACCCCAAAAGGTTTGACATCATTAAATGCTAAATAAAACGGAAAACTGGATCCAACGGAAATCAGTCAGGCTTTTGAATCGCTCGTTCTCTATTTCACGATATACCTGGCTCGAACGGTTCCAAAACCGGGCCGGATGGCTTGAGCCAATCTCGAAGTTGAGCGGCAATGCGCCGGGCGGCCCCTGGGGATCCCATGCGGCGGCGTCCATGGGCCCGCAACTCAGCCGCGTAGTTGGGATCGGCGGCCAGGCGTTCCAGAATCCGGCCAACCACGGCGGGAGCCTGCTCCACTGAGGTCAGGTGGACGGCGGATCCCAAAAGACGGGTCTGCGCTTCGGCAAAGCGCGGGGTAAACTGCGGTCCCTCTCCCGGCAGGGTCACCACCGGTTTTCCCAAGCCCACACATTGCTCGGTGGCCGTTCCCGCCATGGCCAGCACCACCGTTGCTCGTTGGGCACAGGCCCCGAAGTCCCCCCAAACCAGAAGTACATCGCTGCGCTGAGATGGGATCCAAGCCTGAAGCGGGTCTCGCTCCAGGTTGGGGCTGAGGGCAGCATAGACTTGCAGCTCCGTTGGGAGCCGCTCCACCACCTGCATCATCAGAGCCCAGTTGCGATAGGCTTCCGGCGGACGGGATCCGGGCAAGAGCAGCAAGGCCGGTCGGTGGGGATCCAAAGGCAATGTCCCGCGTGGCTCTAGGCCATCCATCATCGGGTTGCCCAGGTAAAAGGCCCTTAGGCCCCGTTTTTGCAAAGCTGTAGCCGTCAGCTCATCCCGCAAAAAAGAACCCAGGCAGCGTCGGTGGGCCATCAGCCAGCGCTCCCAGGGCAGGTAATCGGAAATCGGCTGCCCAAAAGGGATCCAGGGGCGTCGGTAGGGCCCCCGTTCATCTCGCCAGTAATAGTCCGACTTGGCCGTGCCCACAAAGACGTAGGGGATCCCGCTCCACCATGCCATCAGCAAGGGCACAATATCCCCCACGGCCAGCACCAGGTTCCTCTGGGCTGCTGCCCGCCGAACCAACGCCAATTGCCGCCCCGTCAGCCCCAGCAAACCGGCCCGCAAATCCCGCCACAACTGCCGCCAATCCTGATAAATAAACCCCCCCGACGGCATCACCTGGGCAATGGGCAGCAGGGGGATCCCTTGGCGTTGGTAGGCTGTCCCTTCTCCCACAATCGGCAAGGCTTGCACCGGGATCCCCAGGTGGACTAGGGCAACAGCAAGGCGACTGCCCACCTCATCTTCCCCGTGTCCATTGCTCAGACACAGCACCTGCGGTGGATTCGTTGGATTCCATTGGGTTTCCACAGCTTGCCGTAGGCGCAATCTGGGCTGAATCAAGAGGGATCCCCCAGCTCACCAGAAATCTCCTCATAGAATAGAGCCAATCCAAGAGGGGAACCCGGGAGATGATCCGAAATGAGCGACAACGAGCCGAGCTTATTGCAGCGGTAGAAGCCCTTCAGCTGGAAGGCCCCTACTTTATAGAAGAGCGCCTCGCCCGCCATCGCGGCCCTTTCTTGCGGGCAGTGAAAGATGTGCCTGTAGGGGGAACTTGGTGGGAGATCCGCTACTTTCCCGCCTGCGAGCGCTATGCTTGGGCCTACTTGCCGGAAGGGGCCGGCCCACGGGCCTTCGCCTGGGGACACACGCCGCAGCAAGCCTTTCTTAACGCCTTATGGCATCACCCTCTTTCTCCTCAGGGCCAAGGACAGCCTCAGGGAAACCATTCCGATTTACAGTGAATTGACTACTCTCCACCCTACTGACTTGCTTCCGGCTAAGGGTAGGACGGGGCTTTAGGCGCATTTTTTTGGTAAAAATTAAGCAACTCTCTTCCCACGTATAGGGAACATGAAACCCCAGGCCGTCGCCCGTATTCTGGATGCCAACCTCGATCGAGCTCGTGAAGGACTACGGGTATTGGAAGAATGGTTTCGTTTCGGCCTGGAAGAGGGAGAGCTCTCTGCCGAATGCAAGGCCATGCGCCAAGCCCTAGCCCGCTGGCACAGCGATCCCCTGCGTTTGGCCCGCGATACCCCCGCCGATCCAGGCACCCAGATCTCCCACCCCCAAGAGGAGCAACGGCGGGATCTCCGCCACCTCTTGCAAGCCAATTGCAGCCGTGTGCAAGAAGCCCTGCGGGTGTTAGAAGAATACGGCAAGTTGGCCGAATCCCACCACTGGGTGGCCCCTGGCCTGGCCAAGCTGGCCAAAGACATGCGCTATCGGCTCTACGTCTTGGAAAGTGAACTGCTGGGCGGATCCCTGCGGCAGCGTCTCCTGGCAGCCCATCTTTATTTGGTGACCAGCCCTGTGCCCCACTGGCTAGAGGTGGTGGAAAAATCCCTGCGGGGCGGGGTGACCCTGGTGCAATATCGCCGCAAAAACCTCCCCGACGGCGAGATGCTGCGGGATCTCAAACAGCTGCGGCAGCTGTGCGACCGCTACCAGGCGCTGATGATCGTCAACGACCGCGTGGATTTGGCTCTGCTCAGCCAGGCAGATGGGGTACACCTGGGCCAGACGGATCTGCCGGTGGCTGAAGCCCGACAACTGCTGGGATCCCAGCGGCTCATTGGCCTGTCCACCACCAACGCCGAGGAGTTGGCCCAAGCCCTGAACAGCGACGTGGACTACATCGGCGTCGGCCCCGTTTACCCCACCCCCACCAAAGCGGAGAAACCCCCTGCCGGCCTGGAGTACGTGCGCCTGGCTGCCGAGAAAGCCCACCTGCCCTGGTTTGCCATCGGCGGCATCGATCCCCACAACCTGCCCGAGGTGCGTCGAGCTGGGGCCACCCGTGTAGCTGTGGTGCGGGCTTTGATGGAAGCTGCCGATCCCACCCAGACAGCCCGCACCATGCTGGCCGAACTGCAAGGGATCCCTGCCCTATCCTAAAGATCAACCGTGAAGCTCAACCGTGAGCATTTTGCTGCTTATTGGCTGTTCCAATCCAAATGGTTTCTGAACAAGTGAGAGGAAGATGAAGTAAGGATGTTCTAAACTCCAGAGGCGATGACAGAAGCCGCAAGAAAAACAAATCCAGACAGCAGGGATCCTGCCCTGGTCGAGATCCCGGCGGAGCTGCAAGCAGGGCTGGTGACAGAGCTGGATTTGATGATCCGGGCCCGCTACCCCCTGGTTTACTTGGTCTCTCCAGAAGAAGAGCCTGCCGATGCCGTGCTAACCCAAGTAGCCAGACGGACAGACCCACCGCGGCAATTGTTGTTCTGGGACTTGGTGCGGGGCTGGCAAGATACAGGCGAGGATCGGGGCTCCATCATGGCAGCTCTGGGGCGGGTGTGGCGCTCTGCCCCCAACGAGGACACCCTGTTTGTGCTGCGGGATCTGCACTTTGTGTTGCGCAACGCCAGCAGCGACAAAAACGCTCCCATCATCCGGGAGCTGAAAAACCTCAGCCGCGAGCTCAAGCGCACCCGCAAGATGCTGATCCTGCTCAGCCACACCCTGGAAGTGCCCAGCGACCTGACGGAGGAGATCACCGTCGTCGATATTCCCCTGCCCAACAGCGAAGAGATCAGCCGCCTCATCCAGCTCTATGTGGCTCCAGATAAGCTCAAGCTCACCCCTCTGGCCCGCGAGCAACTGGTCAAAGCCTGTCAAGGGCTGAGCCGAGAACGTATTCGCCGCGTTTTGGCCCGCGCTTTGGCCGCCAAGCAGGAGGTCAACGAAGCCGATATCGACCTGGTGCTGGAGGAAAAAAAGCAGGCCATCCGCCAAACCGGCATCCTGGAGTTTTTCACCGCCCGCGAGACCCTCAAAAGTGTGGGGGGCCTGGATAACCTCAAGGCCTGGGTGCGAGTGCGGCAAGAAGCCTTTACCGAAGAGGCGCGGCGCTATGGCCTGCCCAACCCCAAGGGCGTGCTGCTGGTCGGGATCCAGGGCACCGGCAAATCCCTCTCCGCCAAGACCATCGCCAATGAGTGGCGGCTGCCCCTGCTGAGATTGGATGCCGGGCGGCTGTTTGCCGGCATCGTCGGCGAGTCGGAAAGCCGGGTGCGGCAGATGATCCAACTGGCGGAGGCGATGGCCCCCTGCGTGCTTTGGATCGACGAGATCGACAAAGCCTTTGGCAACATCACCAGCAGTGCCGATGGAGATTCTGGTACCAGCCGCCGGGTGTTTGGCAGCCTGATTACCTGGATGCAGGAGAAAACCAGCCCTGTTTTCATTGTGGCCACCGCCAACAACGTGCCTCTGCTGCCGCCGGAGCTGTTGCGCAAGGGCCGCTTTGACGAGATTTTCTTCTTGAACCTGCCCACCCAGGCTGAGCGCAAAGAGATCTTCCGGGTGCATTTGCAGCGGTTGCGCCCCAGCCGCCTGCGAGAATTTGACCTGGAAGCTTTGGCAGCCGCAGCTCAGGATTTCAGTGGTGCCGAGATCGAGCAAGCCATTGTAGATGCCATGTACAACGCCTTTGGGGGCAGTGGCAGCGGCGCCCGGCGGGACTTTACCCAAGAAGATATCCTGCAGGCCATCCGCGAAACCGTGCCTTTGGCCTCGATTGCCCGCGACCAAATCGAGAGTCTTAAGTGCTGGGCTGCTCAAGCGGGCGCGAGAACGGCCTCTCAAGATGCCCAGGTGCTGCAGGAGATGAAGCAGTGTTTTGCCTCTTCTTGAGATTCAGAATGGGTGAAATCCACCTCCCAGCCCAAATAAGGCGGCTAGTATGCCAATACCCACAGCAACTCCAGCCGCTATCTTCAAGTTTTCTTCTAGGCTTTTAGCATCTGCCTTTTCCTTCATTGCAGTTAGCAAAAATAGCTGATCCTCCCCACTCAGCCCACTTATAAAATGGGGATATAGATTCGATAGGGACAGCTTTAAAATGATCGATCCTACTTCTACAGTGAAGCTCAAGCTGGGAAAGCTTCGAGTTCCTATCTTTCTCTATCTGGGCTATTACTGATTTTGCCTCTTCCTGTAGCTTCTTAGCGCTCTCAACTTGCGACTTGCTATATCCTTTATCAAAAATGGCCATAAAAAGACTAATAACTGAGATTAGAAAGAGCACAAGCCCGATTGAGCTACTTAAGGCACCAATGAACAAGCTCAGGACTAAAAGCGAGAGGGCACCCAGTATAGTGTCACTTTTGGTGGCAAAGGTATGATCAACTTTAGCTTCCTCTTGTTTTATTCCGATAGAGATCAAGTTTCTCCTTAACTCAGACTTAACTTGCTCTACTCTTTGGTTATAGTTGGCCTCGATGTTTTTCTTACGACGTTCTATCTCTTCTGCAGCTTCCTTTATCTTGTCGAAGTCAAAGGGCCAAGGTTTGCCATCTTGGGTGCTGTAGCTGCGTTCCGCTTTCAAGTCTTGGCCATGCCCGCTCCCTTTCGTGGACGAAGCCTGGGAAAGTCTTTGGGAGTCATAGGCTTTTCGCTTCACAGGATCGCTCAGTATCGAGTACGCCTCCTGAATAGACTTAAACTTTTCCTCAATGTACTGCCGCCCCTTAACAGGTGTATCTGGGTGAAGTTTATCGGGATGGTATTCTTTGGCAAGCCGCCTGTAGCTCTCTTTAATTTCTTCTAGAGTTGCATTGGGCTGTAATTCCAGCTCGCGGTAAAGGTCTTTCATGGGAGGATCCGGCGCAGGGGGCCTTGTGCCAGCTACTTTGATGCGGGGATCCTATTCCCTGAGGGGAAGCCTTGCAAAGTGCTACTCAATACCTAGACTCTTTTTTAAGCCTATTTTAGGGATCGGACAGCTCCAGCCAAGCAGCCCTTGGCTCCTCCCTCAGTAGATGCTTTTTCAAGGCCCAACGTCCAGAAAGGCGGGGTTATGAGCAAGCTGCTGCGGCTTGCCGCGCCAAGACCCACTCCACCAGGGTGCGCACCCCATAACCGGTGGCCCCTTTGTTGTTGTAGCCTGCATCCTTCTCTGTCCAAACGGGGCCTGCTATATCCAGGTGGGCCCAAGGGGTTTTCTCCACAAACTGCTTCAGGAACAGGGCAGCGGTGATGGATCCCCCTGAGCGGGGACCAGTGTTTTTCATGTCGGCCACAATGGAGCTGAGACCCTCGAAGTAGCCTTCCTCCAGCGGCAGGCGCCAGATTTTTTCGCCGGAAAGATTGGCAGCCTGCTGTAGCTCCTGGGCCAGCGTCTCATCTGGGGTGAACAAGCCGGCAATTTCTTCCCCCAGAGCAATCACACAAGCACCGGTCAGGGTAGCCAGATCGAGGATGGCATCAACGCCCAGCTTTTCCGCAAACACCAGGGCATCTGCCAAGGTGAGGCGGCCTTCTGCATCGGTGTTGTTGACCTCAATGGTCTTCTGGTTAGAAGCGGTGAGGATATCCCCTGGGTGGATGGCATGGCCGCTGATCATGTTTTCCGTGGCAGCGACGATGAAGTGCAGCTCCACTTGCGGCTTGAGGGCGGCTAGGGCCCGTGCAGCTCCCAAAACTGCCGCTGCTCCCCCCATGTCGGTTTTCATCATGGCGATGCTGCGGGAGTCGGTTTTGATGTTCAACCCACCGGAATCGAAGGTCAGCCCCTTGCCCACCAGGGCCAATTTGGTAACGGGATCCCCTTGTGGCGGCTTGTAGGTGAGGTGGATAAACTGGGGCGGCAGGTCAGAGGCTTTGGCCACACCCAAAAAAGCCCCCATCCCCAGAGCTTCGCATTCTTCCTGTCCCAGAATCTCCACCTCTAGGCCATATTCCTGGGCCAGTTGGCGGGCGGTATCGGCCAGGGCAAGAGGAGTAACAATGTTGGCGGGGGCAGCCACCAATTCCCGAGCCAAGATGGTTCCTGCGGCCATCTCAATGGCCCGCCGCAGCGCGACTTCGTAATCGGGGCGAGCCTGGGCCAACCCCGGCACCAAGAGAGTTACTTCCTGCACAGAAAAGCTGTTTTCCTCTTCCCCTTTGGCTGAAGATTTAAACCGATTGTCCCGGTGCGCCACCAGTAGGCAGGCTTCGGCCACCGCCTGAACCACGCGCACCCGATCCAACCCCGTCTCCGGCAAAGACAGCATCACCTGCTTGGCTTTTAAGCTGTGAGCCTGGCGCAGGCCGTTGGCTGTGGCCCGTCGTAGGGCTTCTAGCGTTAGGGCCGCGGGATCCCCTAGCCCCACCAACACCAGTTTGCGGATCTCTCCTGTCAGGCGCAGGGCAACACTGCTATTCGGCTTCCCCTGAAACCCCTGCTCCTGGACGGTTTCCGCCACCAGCCCCGACCACACCTTTTCATCCCAAGAGGCGATCTCAGAGGGCAGAGGAAAGCGGCCATTCCCGCCGGAAGCGGCAAAGCAATAGACCAGGGCACATTCCCCTTGAGTGAGTGGCGGCTCGCTGAGATGAAGCTGCATGAGAAATCCTTGACCAAGCTGTTGACATGGGATCCCCAGTCTATCCAATTTCGCCGGCTCTTAGGGCGAGGGATCCCCCCTCTAGTGGGCGGGCCGGAAGATCCCAAAGCAGGAAGTGTAGCCGTGCAAAAAGGTGGATCCCCCAACGGGGCCGATCTCCCCATTGCAAAAGAACCCCCCCAAGGGCAGCTCTCCAAGCAATTCCCGAAACCGTTGCGAGTCAAAATCGGGAGTGCCGTACAGGCCCTTGCCTCGCCCCAAACAGGAGAACATCAACGCCCCACAAGGCTCCGGCCTCGGTTGAGAGGGGCTTTGCCTCAAGTTGCGCTCGGCACAATAGCGGCTGAGGGCCCAACGCAGATCTTCTGCCGAAGTCTGGGCATCCCGCAGATGAAATTGCACCGTCTGGCCAGGGCGCACCTGATCCCCGATGGCCAGCGCCCCCACGCGCGGATCAACGCCCAAGATTACGCGAATGAGGAAATCTCCCGGCGTCGGCTCCGACTTGAACTCATCCATCAGCAGGCCGATGAAGAGAGAGTGGCGGGCCAATCGCTGATCCACGGGACTGAGCCGCTCTGCCAAGTCCTGCAAAACCGCTAGAGGAGGGCGACCCTCCAAGCCAAGAATCACATTCCCCTCTGCTTCCGTCACCCGCAAGGGATCCCCAATGGGGCGACACCCCTGGGCCACCACTGCATCCAGCACCACATTGCCGTAGAGCGCTAGCCCCACTGTGCCCTCTCGATACAGCTCCCGCCGAGGTGTGAGGGTACGCGCATCCAGCAAAAACAGAGCATTGCCCCGAGGGCCGCGGCCCCCACTGGCCAATCCCCCCACTTTGACGGATCCCGGATAGGCGAAATCCAACCCCTGCAGCAACTCTGAGATGCCAGAGGAAAATCCATCGGCCAAGAGCAGAAAATGAGGCTTGCTCTGCGGCGAAACCCCAACACAATCGACCCAGGCAGAAGGAGCCGCATCCAAGTCCGGCAATTGGTTCCCCCGCAGATGAAAAGGATGCAGCACCACCTCCGGCATGACCGCCAAAGACAAGGAGAGAGCCGGGCCATCCTCAATTTCATGCCCGCCACCCACAATGCCACCGCCGGAGCAGCCGATCAAAACGTCCACCTCCAGCAGCTCCGACAGCAATGGCAACACCCGGATGTATTCGCTGGCAAAGGCCGCCGACACAAACAAAACCCCCAAGTTGGGCCGCAGAGGCTGAGAGGGAACATACCCTGTCAGCAGCCCCGGCAACCCACCGGATCCCACCGTCTGCACCTGCCGACTCAGGACACTTTTCAGTTGGGCTGCCTGAAGCTTGGCCTTGGCTTCCTCCACCACCTGCCGCAGAGCCGCTTCTAGGGAAGGGAGCTGGGAGAGCGCGTTCACCCACTGCATCGGCGTGTTCCTACGGTCTGGAGTTTGCTGTCTTTAGGCTAGCAATTTATGGCCGGGCTGGCTGTTCTGCACGGTCTCTGTTCAAGACAGGATCAGGGCAGATAAGGCCGGGGATCCACAGGCGCGCCCCCGCCGGGGCGGACTTCAAAGTGCAGATGCGGCCCTGTGCTCCAGCCAGTGCTGCCGCGGCTCATGATTGTCTGCCCCTGCTGCACGTACTGGCCTGTGGAAACGTAAATCTGATGGCCGTGGGCATAGCGAGTAACAATTCCGTTGGGATGGCGGATATCCACCCGATTGCCGTAGCCATCCCCGCCATTCCCCGCAAAGATCACCACTCCCTCCTGAACGGCTACAATGGGGGATCCCACGGGGCCAGGAATATCTACCCCTGCATGAAGGCGACCGCGACGGTAGCCAAAGCCAGAGGTGATTTGCCCGGAGACCGGCCAGACAAACCCACTGCTGCGGGCCTGAGGAGGAGCTGGAGGAGGCGCTGGCGGCGCTGGCCGAGCTTGTGGCTGGCTCTGAGCTCGTCGGGCAGGAGCAGGGGTGGGCTGCGTACCCGGCGCCGGAATCGTAAGGCGTTGGCCAATGCGCAGCCAGTGGGGATTGCGCAAGTTGTTGGCTTGAATAATGGATCGCTGAGTTACCCCATAGCGGGCGGCGATCCGTTCGATGGTGTCACCGGCTCCAACTGTGTGGGTCAGGGATCCACCGGCCAAGAGGGCCTGCCGTTCTTGTTCCATTTGCTGGGCCCGGCGTTGCTGCTCCGCCTGTAATCGAGCTTGGGCTTCGGCTTGGCGTTGGGCTTCCTCCTCTTGCTGGCGGCGCTCTTCCTCTTCGCGAGCTTTCTGGGCAGCGATCATCTCCTTCTGACGCTGGATCAACTCGCCCACATCGCCGGGGATGAGCAGGCGTTGGCCAATGCGCAGATATTCCGGGCGATCCAGAGGAGTCGCTTCGATAATCCGCTGCTGGGGAACTCGGTAGCGGTTGGCAATGTCCTCCAGTGTGTCTCCCTGCTTGACGGTGTAGATCAATCCCGGCTGGCTGGGGATGAGGAGAACTTGCCCCGGCTTCAGCTCAGTACTGGCCTGAATACCATTGGAGACGGTGATGGCAGCCGCGTCGAGCTGATACATCTGGGTCAGTTGCCAGAGGGTTTCCCCCGGCTGAATTTCATGCTCCAGAATGCCTCTGGGCCCTTCTCCTGTCGGGATTCGCCCTTCTGCGAAGGCTTGGCGCAGCTGCTCCTTTTTCCGCTCGTAGTTTTGCTGCAGAGCGCCAGATAGCGTATGCACAGAGGGTGGGATCGGCTCTACCGCCGGAGACAGGGGGCGATTCAACTGTCGCTGCTGTAGGGTAGCGACTCCGGCCAAGCCCAGCATCAGCAAAAGACCAGTGGCCCAAGCCGGATATCCCCGACGCGCAGGAGCAGAATCCCCCGGCTCTGGATGGGCTGTCTCAGGCTCGGTTGGGCACCTGGGGGTGGCCGGCAGCTGCTCTTCCCCAGCTTCTGCGCAGGGATCCGCCTCCAGCTTCAGAAGCCATACCAGGCCCGTTAAGCTGAGAGAGAGGGCCAAACCAACCCATCTTGGCTTCGACCGCCCAGAGAGAGGGGCTGGAGCCCACTCCAGAAGATAGGCTTCCTCGGCAGATGAATCCGCAGAAGTCCAGGACTGTTCTGAAGGGATCCCTGCCGAGCCCTTTGGGGGTGGGGGGGAAAGGGTGCTCACGGCAGCACCGCGGAAATCCAGCTCCCCGTTTTGGGGATTGGGGAAAGTGGGTTTTAAAGGCATCCTCACACCAACAGGCTGACACTAGAGTGCAAGAGAAGAAGATGTCAAAATGAGGGGCACAAGCCCCTTGGCACCGAGCACCCCTGGGGTGACTCAAGCCGGAGTGGAGTTCGCTAATGAACAGGCTGACTCGCACTCAGGTTAGAGTACCGTAGTTAACAAATCTAGACAAGTCTTGGCAGGTAATTTCAGCCACAATGCTTGCCTCACAATGGTTCCAGCCCTTGGCTCGTTGAGATTTTGTCGAGCCTCATCCGATTCAAGACAAAGTGCGCCATCGTCTTTTTTTGGAAGACAAAGCCTGTTTTGCTGTAGCTGAAACTACAAACTAGGGATACCCATGGATTTGGTTGTCTATAACACATTGACTCGCCGCAAGGAAGTGTTTCAGCCGCTGGCAGCAGGTGGATCTCAATCCGTTTCCGTCGGCAATTCCCAGGGATCCGCAGCTCCGGTTGCGGGGGAGAAGCCCCTGGTGCGGATGTATGTCTGTGGTGTAACGGTTTACGACCTCTGCCACCTCGGCCATGCGCGTACCTACGTGGTTTGGGACATGGTGCGTCGCTACTTGGAGTGGCGCGGCTACCGAGTGAAGTATGTGCAGAATTTTACCGATGTGGACGACAAGATCCTCAAGCGGGCGTTGGAACGTGGCGAATCCATGCAAGCAGTGGCGGAGCGCTTCATCGCCGAATATTTCCAGGACATGGATCGCCTGAACATCAAGCGGGCCGATCTCTACCCGAGGGCAACGCAATCGCTGCAAGCCATGTTCCAGTTGATCCAATCTTTGGAGCTCAAAGGCTTTGCCTACCGGGTACGGGATCCGATTCGACACCAGACCGACCCGTCTTCCCTCCTGCAAGCGGGACACCAGCCAGAGACCCCCGCCTCTGTTCAGTACTCTGTTTACTACTCTGTCCGCAAGTTCCCGGATTACGGCCAGCTATCCGGTCGAAAACTGGAGGAGATGGAGGCGGGAGCCAGTGGCCGGGTAGGAGAAGAAGGAGCTGAGAAACAGGATCCCTTCGACTTTGCCCTTTGGAAAGCGGCCCCCCCTTCTGAGCCGGGGTTTGCCTCCCCTTGGGGTTGGGGGCGACCGGGCTGGCACATCGAATGTTCCGCCATGGTGCGGGAGACCCTGGGAGATCACATCGACATTCACGCCGGCGGGGCAGATTTGATTTTCCCCCACCACGAAAATGAGCTGGCCCAATCGGAGCCAATCACCGGCAAGCCGATGGCCAAGTACTGGATGCACAACGGTTTTCTCAACATCAACGGCGAGAAAATGTCCAAATCTTTGGGCAACTTCACCACCCTGCGACAGGCCCTCGCCGTCTATCACCCCATGGCCTTGCGGCTGTTTCTGTTGCAGACCCACTACCGTAGCCCCATAGATCTCACCGAGGCAGCCATGCAGGCGGCTAGCCGTGGCTGGGAAACCCTCCAGAAAGGGATCCACTGTGCCCAGCACTTCTGCAAAGAAGAAAAGGGATCCCCTGATGCTGAGGCCATGCAAGCCTTTCAAGCTGCTATGGACAATGATTTTGGCACCCCTGAAGCGCTGGCTATCGCCTTTGAATTGGCCAAAGAACTCACCCGCGAACACAACCTGTTCACCCATCAAGGCCAAACCCATCTGGAGCCCCAGGCCCTCAAACAAAAAAGCGCTGCCTTGCTGGAGATTTTGGCTACTTTGGGATTCTGTTGGCCCTCATTCTCTGAATTCGAGGGATCCAAAGAAGCAGCTACAAATGGGGAACTTAACTTTAAAAAAATCGAGGAGCTGATCGCGCAGCGCTCGGCAGCCCGCAAGGCCAAAAACTTTGCCGAAGCCGATCGCATTCGGGATCAGTTGAAAGCCTTCGGCATCACCCTCATCGATCAAAAAGATGGCACCACCCGTTGGCTGCGAGAATAGGGGTTGAGGAGCATTCCTCGGGCTCATTCAAAATGGATATGGCTGTAACCTAGGGGCTCAGAGGGGCAAAGTGCTTCTCCCTTCGTTTGGATTGCTGGAAAAGTTCGGCTAGAGTCAGATCAGTGACTGTGTCAACGTCTCGGCGGATCTCAATGCTTTCTCCAGCTACCGCGCAAACTGATCTGAGTCCCATCGATCTGGATTGCCTGCTCACCCCTGAGATTCAGCGGCCGGCCCGCTACTTGGGCAAAGAGTTTGGCGCCGTCCACCGTCCTTGGGATTCGGCACGGGTGCGTTGGGTGCTGAGCTATCCAGAGTTGTACGAGGTGGGAGCTTCCAACCTAGGCCACCTCATCCTTTACAACATCCTCAACGCCCAGCCGGATCAACTGTGTGACCGCACCTACTTGCCAGGCCCGGATCTGGCGGCCCGCCTGCGGCAGTTGGGGATCCCCCTCTTTGCCGTGGAATCCCGCCGTCCTCTGCGCGCTTTCCATATCATTGGCTTCAGCCTGGCCTACGAGCTGGGGGGCACCAACATCCTGGAGATGCTGGACCTAGCCGGGATCCCGCTCAAGTGGTGGGAACGGCAACCCTTCACCCCGGAAGAGTGCCCTCTGATCTTTGCCGGTGGGCCAACCGCCACCTCCAACCCGGAGCCCTTTGCCGACTTTTTCGATTTCTTCGTCTTCGGAGATGGGGAAGAGGTGCTGCCGGAAATTGGCCAAGTGCTGGCCGGATCCCTGTCCAAGCCCCGCCGAGAGGTCTTGCTGGAGCTGGCCCAGGTGCCGGGGGTGTACGTGCCCCAGTTTTACGAGGGGATCCCACCGCGGCCCATCGTGCCTGGGGTGCCGGAGCGCATCCGCCGTCGGGTGGCCCTGCCTCAACCCCAATACTCCGTCGGCCTGGTGCCTTTGGTGGAAACCGTCCACGACCGCCTGGTGATGGAAGTGCGGCGGGGCTGCACACGGGGCTGCCGATTTTGCCAGCCGGGAATGCTTACCCGCCCAGCGCGGGATGTGGATCCGGAAGCAGTGGTGGAGGCTGTGGTGCAGGGCTTGCGCAAGACTGGCTACAACGAATTTTCCCTCTCTTCTCTCAGTTGCTCCGACTACCTTTCCCTGCCGGCGGTGGGAGCAGAGCTGCACAACCGTCTGCTCAGAGAACACATTGCCCTTTCCCTGCCCAGCCAGCGGGTGGATCGCTTTGATGAGCAAATTGCCGCCATCATGAAGGGATCCCGCCGCTCCGGCCTCACCTTTGCCCCCGAAGCTGGCACGCAACGGCTGCGGGACATCATCAACAAGGGCCTCACCGATGCCGACTTGATTCGCGGCATTCGCACCGCCGTCCAAGAGGGCTGGGACAAAATCAAGCTCTATTTCATGATTGGCCTGCCCGGCGAGACCGACGCCGATGTCCTGGGGATCGCCCGCACCGTCGAGATGCTGCAGCGAGAATGTGCAGCCCTGGGTCGCAAGCGGGTGGAGTTTACCCTCACCCTCTCCAACTTCACCCCCAAGCCCCACACCCCCTTCCAGTGGCACCGGGTAGACTATGCCGACGTGCAGCGCAAGCAAACCCTGCTGCAGAAGGAGCTGCGCCGGCTACGGGGAGTCAAGGCCCACTTCACCGACATCCGCTTCAGCATCCTGGAAGACTTCATCGGCAAAGGGGATCGCTCCCTGGGACAGATGATCGAGCGGGCTTGGCGGGCCGGTGCCGGCATGGATGCCTGGTGGGAAAACATCGACGCCGCCTACGCTGCCTGGGTGAGGGCCTACTGCGGCGAAGAGGTGGATCCTGCCGCCGATCCGGTCGCCCTCTGCGCCCGTCTCCCCATCCGGGAATTGGGCCTGGAGGATCCCTTGCCCTGGGATCACATCGATACCGGCATCGACAAAAAATGGCTGCAAAAAGACTACCGCCGCGCCCTGGAAGCCCTCACCGTGGAAGACTGCTCCTTCGAGGGCTGCTCCGCCTGCGGCATCTGCGGCCCCGGCTTCGGCCACAACATCGTCATTCCCCCTCCGCCCGTCCCGCCCCTGCAGAGCAAACCCACCCCCACCCCGGATCCCCTGGAGCCGGAGCCACCTGCCCAGCGTTTCCGCATCACCTACGGCAAAACCGGGGATCTGCGCTGGCTGGGCCACCTGGATCTCATGCGCCTGTGGGAACGGGCCTGTCGGCGAGCGGGGTTACCTCTGGCCTTCAGCGGCGGCTACCACCCCATGCCCCGCCTGGCCAACGCCAACGCTCTGCCCATTGGCCAGGAAGGCTATGGCGAAATCCTGGATCTGGAGCTGCTGGATCGGCCTGAAGGTCCTCTGACGCCTGAGAAACTGCGCGCCCTTCTGAGCGAACAGCTGCCCCCGGAGATCCCCATCCAAGCCGTCCAAGAAATTAGCCTTCGGGATCCCTCGGCCACCGAAGCCGTTTACGCCGCCGAATATCAGCTCACGGTGAGCTGCGAGTTGCCCAAAGCCGTTCACGGCAGCGGGACGGAGTCCTCTTGGCCTGCCTGGGTCACCCAGATCCTAGACGCGCAGGAAATCTGGATTGAAAAAACCTCCAAGTCTGGCAAGTCCTCTCCCTTCAATGCCCGCGCCCTGCTTTACTACCTAGAGTTTCAGGGCCTGACCCCCGAGGGCAGCGCTTGCCTCCTTTACCGGGGCAGTTGCCGCAACGACGGTGCCTACCTGCGGCCCACCCATCTGGTTCAAATGGCCGAGTCATTGGGGTTGCCCCACTGGACACTACAGACGGCAAAGCGGCTGCGCCTGTTGTGGGAGAACCCCCTAGCCGATCCAGATTGAGCACTTCCTCTGGGAGCAACCCAAGGGCTAAGGGTCTGTCTGGGCTGAGGGATCCCACAAGCGCTATAATGCTGCTATTGCTGGCTCCTGCCGCTGTGGGGCTCGCCAAGCATCAACTTGACCAAGGGCGGGGTGAGCAGCAGGCAAAAGCTGGGCCGGATTCTGGAATGGAGACACTCTTAACTCAGTACCCAGGGCAGGTAACAGGCGTGATGGGGTCGAGTCGATAGGTGCAACAGAAAAGTGTGCCTCTTCGACCTAGCCCAGATCTAACCAGAAAATTTTACCCTGAGAAGGTGCTTCTTTCCGCGCGCAAACCCTGTCTTGTTGTGGACTATCGCTACGCGACGCTTTCGCGAACAGGCTGGGCCGCACAACTGGGGTTCTGCAATGGGCCAGCGTTCGATCTCCCGAGGCGGAGCCGTCTTGCTCCCTGAGCCTATCGATTGAGCCCATCCATGAATCTCCATGCAAACCTCACCGAATCCATTCATCCCATCCGATGAGTTTTCCTTCCAATCAGCAGAAGCCCCCCGCTGTACCCACCAGAGCCAGCATTGGGTAGTTCACATGCACTTAAACTCACCTCACCCATTGGAGAGGAAACAAAGCCAAGCGTCAAAGCAGAGCTGAGGGTAATGGACAGCCCCATGATGAGTCAATCCTGGTCAAAGAAACTTAAGCGGATCCCGGCAAAAGGACAACACCTCGCCAGAATGAGGGTTCAACCCGTAACCGCGTGCCCTTGGGGCGGGGAGGGAAGTTAATGCCCAGGCAGATTGTCATTGCCGAGCAACATCGAGTGGCAGCCGTCTTCGCCGAAGATCAAGTGCAGGAGCTGATCGTCGCCAGCGGCGCTCACCAAGTGGGAGACGTTTACGTCGGAATCATCGAGAACGTTCTGCCCAGCATCGATGCCGCTTTCGTCAACATCGGCCCTGCAGAGCGCAATGGGTTTATCCACGTCAGCGACCTGGGCCCGCTGCGCCTCAAGCGAAGTCATGCCTCGATTTCTGAGCTGGTCTTGCCGCAGCAAAAGGTGCTGGTACAAGTGATGAAAGAGCCTACCGGCAACAAAGGGCCAAGGCTTACCGGAGATTTGGCCTTTCCAGGGCGGTATTTGGTGTTGCGACCCTACGGAAAAGGCGTTCATCTGTCCCGCCGCATCGAGGATCGAGAAGAACGCAACCGTTTGAAGTCGCTGGCCATTTTGATTAAACCCCCGCAGATGGGCCTGTTGGTGCGCACCGAAGCGGAAGGTGTGTCCGAAGAAGCGATGATCGACGACCTGGAGCAATTGAAGAAACTCTGGGAAGATATTCAACAGCAGTATCAGGCAGCACGGGGGCCGGGGCTACTCAACCGGGATGACGACTTTATTCAGCGGGTGCTGCGGGATGTTTACTCCGACGATGTGAACCGTATTGTGACCGACTCTGCGGCGGGAGCGAAGCGAGTCCGTAGCTATCTGCAGGGCTGGAACAAGGGCCAAATGCCCCCCGGTGTCGTTGTCGATGCCCACCGCGAGCCCACCCCCATTCTGGAGTATTTTCGGGTCAACGCGGTTATTCGTCAGGCGCTGCGTCCGCGGGTGGATTTGCCCTCTGGCGGCTACATCATCATCGAGCCCACCGAGGCCCTGACGGTAATTGATGTTAACTCGGGCTCCTTCACCCAATCGGCCACTTCTCGGGAGACAGTGCTGTGGACAAACTGTGAGGCGGCTACCGAGATTGCCCGCCAATTGAGGCTGCGCAACATTGCCGGTGTGATTGTGGTGGACTTCATCGATATGGATTCCCGCCGCGACCAGTTGCTGGTTTTGGAGCATTTTAACAAGGCCCTCTCCAGCGACAAAGCTCGCCCACAGGTGGTCCAACTGTCGGAATTGGGGCTGGTGGAGCTCACCCGCAAACGGCAGGGGCAAAGCCTTTATGAGATCTTCGGCCATTCTTGCCCTACCTGTGAGGGGCTGGGGATCCTGGCCCGCTTGCCGGGGGCCGAGCCAGGGCATCTGTTAACAATAGAAAGCGGCCTGACGGTAACGCTACCCACCGAGGCGGAAGGAGGGGATGAGGAAGAGGCCGGCCCGATCCTGCCCCGCGATGGCAACCCCCAACGGGCACGCCTGCGAGTGGGGAGCGATGGGCTGTCTCGAGGCGATAGCCGTGCGCTGCTGCGGCGGTCGCGATCTGCCCCCGGACAACGACGCCCCAGCCCGGATCCCTTTACGACTTCAGACGATCTGGAGGAAGAGCCACGGGTTGAAACGGGACGCAAGCGTCCCCG
>NZ_JANSIB010000030.1:23575-24809 GCF_047461895.1 Synechococcus sp. R55.8
CCCCAGCCCGCACCGTTCGCGCCAGCGGGACGGAGTCCTCAGAAGGCCGTCCGGCCCCGGTACGGCAAACCGTCACCGTGGAGATGACCCCGTTACAACAACGGGTCTACTCGGAGTTGGGGCTGTCGCCGCTGTTACTGCTTGACCAGCCGCCGCCTTGGGGCCGAGACACGGCAGTTAGGGTGGTTCTGCCGGGAACTCTAGAGGCGGAAAGTCCGCCCAGGATGGAGACTGAGGCAACTTCTCAGACAGAGGAGTTGGCGCCCGAACCGGAGGCTCTGCAGGAGAAGGAGCTGCTGGACAACCTCTCTCCACCCGAACTTTCTGAACCCGAAATCCCTTCTGCTGAATCGTTCGTGCCAGCAGTACAGAGCAGCTTGGCCGAGCCAGCCGCGGAACTGGGGATCAGCCCTGCCCAGCAATCTCCAGCAGCCTCCAGGCGACGGCGCTCCCGCAGCAGTTAGGCGCTGCTCTCAAGCCCAGGGGCAGGCATGGGAGTATGGTGGAGCGGGCAAGGCCGAGTTTGATCTGGGAGGGATCCCTTTGGCAGCAAGGGATCCTGCGAGTGGCGGGGGTGGATGAGGTGGGGCGGGGGGCCCTGGCCGGGCCGGTAGTGGCAGCGGCGGTGATTTTGCCCGCCCAGATGGATCCCAAAGCACTGGAGGGAGTGAGGGATTCCAAACAACTGCGTCCGCAGCAACGCGCTCAATGGGCGGAACGGATTCGGCAGGTGGCCCTGGCCGTGGGTATTGGCAGTGCCTCTGCTGCTGAGATCGACCGGCTCAACATTCGCCAGGCCACGGTGCTAGCCATGCAGCGGGCTTTGGCCGAGTTAGATCCCATCGACCACATTTTGGTGGATGGATTGCCGCTGGCCGAGCTGGGATCCCGGCAAACGGCCCTGGTCAAGGGGGATCACATCAGCCTCTCCATTGCCGCTGCTTCAGTTGTGGCCAAAGTCTGGCGAGATGCCTTGATGCAGAGCTGGGATCGGCAGTACCCCGGCTACGGCTGGCGCACCAACGCTGGCTATGGCACGCGGGAGCACCGACTGGCGTTGCAGAACTTGGGGCCCACCCCGCAGCACCGCCGCAGCTTTGCCCCCTTGGCAGAACTGAAAGTCAGCAGATATGATGGTTAATGCAGTTGCATTGCCCACGTAGCTCAGTGGACTAGAGCACTGGGTTCCGGTCCCAGGTGTCGGAGGTTCGAATCCTTTCGTGGGCGTCTTCAG
>NZ_JANSIB010000031.1:0-24048 GCF_047461895.1 Synechococcus sp. R55.8
ACCTGACAGGGATCCGGGAAAGGGTCAATCAACAGCCACGCAGCAAAGCTGAGCGCCGCAGAACCAATAACTGGGCGTTCTACCAGCTTAGGATGTTCGTGGTCTACAAGGCTGCCATTGCCGGAGTACCTGTGGTGCTGGTTCCGCCTGCCTACACGTCGCAGACCTGCCACCGGTGTTTGCACATCCATCCCGATCCTACGCAATCCTATCGCAGTGGGAAGCAGTTCAAGTGTGGGCACTGTGGATGGGAAGGGGATGCGGACTGGAATGGGGCCAACATGATTGCCAAACTTGGGGCTGCCGTAAACCAGCCTAGAGGTCCGTGGTTGGCTTGCCAACTGCAGGGCTACCGAAAGCCCGCCCTGTACTGCGAAGTAGTCAGGGTCGGGTAGTTTACACCCATGGGGAGCCAGCTCCCGGCTAGCCCTTGCAGAGCCGATACACGGGCAAAGTGAAATGAAAGCTGCTGCCTTTGCCCAAGGAAGACTCCACCCAAATCTGGCCGTAGTGAGCGCGCACGATCCGTCGGCAGAGGGAAAGGCCGATGCCATAGCCCTCCTGCTGTTGATCCCGGGACAGACGGACAGAATCGGAGAAGATGCTCTCTTGGTCGGCTTCCGGGATCCCAGGGCCAGTATCGCTGACGGTCACCTGCACCTTTTGGCTGGTGCGATGGAGGACATCGAGGCGGATGGATCCCCCGGCGGGGGTGTACTTGATGGCGTTGTCCAGCAGGTTGAACAGAACTTGGCGGATCTTGTCGGGATCCACGTGAACAGAGGGCAGATCCACGGGAATATCCGCTTGAAACTGCAGCCGCTTGCCTTGAATGCGCGGCCATAGCTCCTCGATCACCGCCTGACACAAGCCGGGCAACTGGGTTTCTACGGCTCGAATCCTCAGCTCCGAGGCAGCGCCACGGGCCGACTCCAGGATATCGGTGATCATGCTGTCCATCTTGCGCAGTTGCTGGCGGGCATGGTCGAACAACTGCCGTTCCAGCGCTTTGTCCAGGGATCCCTCGCGCCCCTGCTGCAGGGTTTCGACCGCCAGAGCCGTGGCCGTCAGGGGACTGCGCAAATCATGCACCAGCATGGCCAGAACGCGATCTTTGAAGTCCAACTGCTCCCGCAATTGGGCCCGCTCCTGCCGCAGCAAAAACACCTCTTCCGACATTTGCAACAGTGCCTCAGTGGTTGGAGGGGAGGTGGGATGCCGTCCTGCCCCCTCTTGTTCGCGGAAGCGGACCGTAGGTCCATGGGAAGCCATTCGCGTCAGCGGGCCGGAGGCCAAAGCCGCCTGGCCTTGCCAACGGGGCCACCACACTTCCAACTGCGTCGCCAAGTCTTCGCCTGCCAAAACCTGAGCAGGCAAGGGTTCAGCCTTGACCAGAGCCGGGGTCACCACCAGCTTGTAATGCTCCGCCAGGTAGGGGCGCTCCTCCAGCGGCACCACTTCCAGTTGGGCAGGGTATTGGCCGGGCAACCCCTGGATGTGCTGGCGCAGATGTTCCTCAAGTTCGGCAACGACAGCTCGACTCTTGGCAAACAACAGCAGGCGAATGACAGAACAAGCGGAGGTGAGGTCTGGCGAAGTCTGCATAGGCCAAAGTCCAGTCGCGTTAGCGATGCGTAGCATTAAAGCCAAAGGTTGGCGTTTCAGCAGCCGGGATTGCCGTGCGCTCGTTCGCGGAAGCGGACCGTAGGTCCAACCGTAGGAGCCATTGCTGCTTGTTCCTTCTAACACCTAATCTTGGGAAAAGCTTAAGAAGCGACATGGAGTGTAACAAGAAAGACCTTTCAGGGTGTGGCTTTCCCGCCCTAGGAACAACTGCAAGAGGGTATAGCCAGGACACTCTCGCGGAACTCAGTGAAAACTTAGTGAAACAGGTAGGCCAGCCCCACCAGCAGGGCCACCAACCCCACCGCTGTCAGGGTGAAGTGAAGCAGGGAAGTCTTGCCTTTGCGCACCATGTTGCGCATGGCCAGGCGGGTGTAACTCAGCTGGGGGGGGGATCCCGCCCCAACCGAAGGAGAATCTGCAGAAGAAGGCTGCGCCATCAGGATAACCAGAGCGATAATTTACCCTACCTTCAGGCTAGCTTAATCTGCTCCTCCGGATAGAGGTGTTTCCCAAGCTTCGACCTTCCCGCTGAAGAAGGGCCATAGCTGTCGCGCGGGGATCTTCCGGTGCCAAAATAACGACAGCATCCCCCTCTTTTGCCCCCCATGTTGCAAGTTCAGCATCTTTCCTACCATCCGGCAGGCGTTTCCCAGCCCATTCTCAACGATCTTTCCTTTGAGTTGGGCCTGAACCAGTTGGGGCTGATCGTGGGCAAAAGTGGGGCGGGCAAGAGCACCCTGCTGGAGATTTTGGCTGGCTTGGCGCGGCCCACCCAAGGACGGATTACCTGGGGAGGGGCAGAACTTTCCCCCAACCGCTTGCGCAGCATGGCGGGGTTGGTGTTTCAGTTTCCAGAGCGCCACTTTTGCGGCTTGACGGTGCTGGAGGAAATGCGCTTTGGTTATCCAGAGCTACAGAGAAAAGAGATCGAAAACGCCCTCAGACAGGTGGGATTGGAAGGGATCCCTCTACATACCTCCCCAAACCGCCTCAGCGGCGGGCAACAGCGGCGCTTGGCCCTGGCCGTCCAGTTGATCCGTGGCCCGTTTTTGCTGTTGCTGGATGAGCCGACGGCAGGATTGGATTGGTCGGTGCGACGGCAGTTGATCGAGCTGCTGGCTCGGCTAAAGTCCACCTGGACGGTGTTGGTGGTTTCCCACGACCCGGAGGAGCTGTCCTCCATTGCCGATGTGCGGTGGACATTGCAGGCGGGATCCCTGAAGCTGTTGCCGACGGAGGCTTTGCTTCACAGGTAGCGGCGGGGATCCACCGGTTGGCCATTGACGCGCACTTCAAAGTGAACATGGGGCCCGGTGGAGAGGCCGGTGGAGCCGGAAGCAGCAATTGCTTGCCCCCGCTGTACCTGCTGGCCTACCCCAACGGCAACGCGGCTGTTGTGGGCGTACAGGGTGGTGATGCCGCCCCCGTGATTCACAATCACCGTGTAGCCATAGCCGCCGTACCAGCCGGCGTAGATGACGGTGCCCCGGTCGGAGGCTCTCACCGCAGTGCCGGTGGGCACACCAAAATCGATCCCCGCATGAAAGCGGCGACTGCGGTAGATGGGGTGAACCCGCCAGCCAAAGCCACTGGTGATCGGCCCGCGCACCGGAGCGATGAATCGGCCCGTCCCTTGAACGGGATCCCTGCCCCCTTGCTGTTGGGCCTGCTGGGCGATCAGTTGCTGGATGAGGAGAGTCAACTGTTGGGAATCGGCTTCCAGCCGCCGTTGGGCTGCTTCATAGGCCGCGCGTTCGTTGGCCAAGCGGCTCAACAGCTGCTCTTGGGCGACCGCCTGCTGCTGCAGTTGGTTCTTCTGGGCGGCCAGCTCCTGCAAAATCAAAGAGATCTCGTTGCGCTGCATCTCCAGAGCAATGCGCTGTTGATCCACCTCCTTGGCCATTGCTTGCAGCTCTTGGATCAACTGCCGATCCGCCTCGATCAACAGTTGCAGTTGGTGGCGGCGGTCGAAAAACTCGTTCAAGTCACGGCTGGTGAGCAGCAAAGCCCACCAATGTTCGGCCCCCTGTCGCTGCATGTAGCGCAAACGGGCAGCCGTGCCCTGTTGCTGCCGTCTCAGGCGGTCTTCCAGCTCCTGTAGCTCCTTTTGAGCTTGCTCCAGGGCTTTCTGGGCTTGTTCCAAGCGATACTGATTGTCGCGAAGGCTGGATTCGGTCTGTCGAATGTTTTGCTGCAGGGATCCCATGCGGCGGCGGGCTTCTTCTTCTGCTTGGCGCAGTTCTCCCAGGCGGCGCTGAGTGCTCTGGATTTGTTGCTGGATCTGCTGCTGCCGCTGTTGCAATTGGTTGACATTCTGCGCCTGAGACGGGGCACCCCCCCACAGCAGCAAGAGGGTGAGCAATCCGAGCGCTATCCACCCTTTTAGCCTGTGTGCCCCACGACTGAGACTCGTCACTCCTCACACCCTCTGCAACCGACCCATCGACCCTAAGGATACAAAGATCCCCACGGATCTGAATCGGGCCTGAGCTGGCTATTTAGGGCTACTCCGAACAGCAACAGAAGAGCCAGACAGTAGCGACTCCACCTCCGGATCCCACAGGCCTGACGGCATGCAACTCAAGCGGCAGCAACCTCAACGGACTAGAAAAACTAGGAAATGACGATAAACTGGCCGCTCACCTGCTGGCAAACCTCACGCTTAGAAGGCCAACCAAAAAGTTGCCTCATACAGACGGGATACCTTGCGGCACCTTTGGTTTGAGGAATCTTCCTCCTCTTCTCTGCTGAGTTCAGCACCGGTTAGGGAGACAACAAGGCCAGAGCAGGAACCAGCAACGCCGTGAAAAGCTGGGAAAAGCAAACACTCCGGCAAAGGCCACGAACGCGCAAACAGTTGCCCCTATAAAACACCGGCTTTGCTTGTTCCTGAGTCATCTGCTAGGCTTTCCCTTGAAAGAAAAGACGTTTAGGCTTTATGGTTTGTCATTATTTCATTGGCAGGCTGACTTTTTCGTTTTTGGATTGCAATTAAACTTAAGCTAAACCCAAGCAACTGCAAAACACTGAGCGGGTATTTTCCTACAGATGGCATTCGAGGATGCTGAGTGCAGTTTCAGAAAAGGGTCACAGCACCCCTGGTTACTCCATCTGTGGCAGCAGCCGCTGATTGCCGTGATCCGCCTCTGGGCCAGCCCAGCCCAGGCCCTAGAGGGATCCATGCTGGCCATCCGGGCCGGGATCCGCCACATTGAAATCACCACGCAAGTTCCCCAATACCTGGAGCTGATTGCCCAACTGCGGCAAGACCACCCGCAGTGTTGGATAGGGGTGGGCACTGTTCTCGATCGGCAGGTGGCGGAGCAGGCTTGGCAGGCAGGAGCCCAGTTTTGCGTTTGCCCCTTCACCGATGAGCAAGTCATCCGTTGGGGTCGGGAAGTAGGGCTGCCCATCGTGCCCGGTGCCCTCACCCCCAGCGAGATCTGGAGGGCGTGGCAGGCGGGGGCAACGGCAGTAAAGGTGTTTCCGGTGGAGAGCATGGGGGGATCCCGCTACCTGCGCCATCTACAATCGGTGCTGGGATCCCTGCCGTTGATCCCCACCGGGGGAGTCACCTTGGCCAAGGCAGCGGAATACCTGCAAGCAGGGGCCTGGGCAGTGGGCATTGCCGGGGATCTGTTCCCGACAGAGGATTTGGACTCAGGCTGCCATCTGTTGGAGAATCGACTGCGGCAGGTGCTGCAGCAGCTTGCGGAGCAGAGAAACAAAACCTGGCCCAATCCGGGCAAACTAGTAGAATAGGGGGCGTGGTGTGAGTGAGGCCCGCATGGATGGATCTCTAGATCTCTATCTGCAATTCAACATCCCCAGCCCGGTTGAAGAAGCCACTTGGCGTCATTGGTTCGAGATCTGGCTGAAAGAGCTGGGAGTCCAGGAGCCATGCGAGCTCAGCCTTTGCCTCACTTCCGATGAACACATCCGCCAGCTCAACCGCGAGTTTCGCCATCTCGACGAGCCCACCGATGTGTTGGCCTTTGCCGCGCAGGAGATGTTTGCCCCCTTTGGGATCCAAGACGTAACGGGGGTACGCCTACTGGGGGATATTGTGATTTCGGTGCCCACCGCCCGCGCACAAGCCAAGGCGCAGGGGCATCGTCTTTCGCAAGAGTTGGCCTGGTTGGCCAGCCACGGGTTGCTCCATCTGCTGGGGTGGGATCACCCGGATGAACTGTCCCTACAGCGCATGTTGCAGCAACAGCGACAGTTGCTCGCAGCCATCCAACTGGATGGGGAGGTGGCCCATGGCCAACAGTCCTAGTCGGTTGCCGGAGCGTTCTCGCCTGGCGGTGTTCCGGCGGCGCGTCCATTCCAGAGACCCAGCGCAGCCATCTGAGGCGGATCGGGCAGCCAGTGCCGAGCCTTTGGGAAGGGATCCCTGGCGACGCCCCCCCTCTTGGCAAGTGGCCGACAACTTGGGCAAAAGTTTCTACTACGCGGGCAAGGGCTTGGTCTATGCCATCCGCACCCAGCGCAACTTGCGCATTCACATGGTGATGGCGGTGATGGCCTTTGGCCTTGGGCTGGGCCTGCAGCTGAGCGCCCTGGAAATGGCCGTGATTAGCCTAACCAGCGGTTTGGTGATGGCGCTGGAGCTGGTGAATACCGCTCTGGAAGCAGTGGTGGATCTCACCCTGGGCAGCAAGTACCATCTCCTGGCCGAGATCGCCAAAGATTGCGCGGCGGCAGCGGTGTTGATGGCGGCAGCGGCGTCCTTGATGGTGGCGGCTTGGCTATTTCTTCCGCCCTTGGTGTTGCTGCTGCAAGATGGCTTCCCGGCAGCAGGGTAGCTCCCCGACTGGAGAGGGAGTTTCCTATCCAGACGGCTGGGAGTGGATCACCACCCGTCCTCCCTGCCGGTCCAGGTTGAGCAGTTTGGCCTCCGCTTCAATATCCAACTGCGCCCAAGCGCTGACCATCGCGGATCCCACCCGTTCCCGATTCTCGGGAGCACAGAGGGCCAGAAGAGTGGGGCCGGCTCCGCTGATCACCACCCCATAGGCTCCGGCAGCCATGGCTGCAGCTTGAACCGTTTTGAACCCGGTGATCAGCTCCATACGCGCCGGCTGGTGCAGCCGATCCTGCAGAGCCACCTTCAGCCAGTCCACCCGCCCCGACTGCAAGCTGCGAATGAGCAGGCCCAGATGGCTGCTGGAAAAAACCGCATCCGCCAAGCTGACGGATTTGGGCAGGATCTCGCGGGCCGCTTGGGTGGAAAGCTTAAAGTTGGGCACTACGGCCAGGATGCCAATGCTCTCATGCCACTCCACCGGACAGAACACCCATTGCCCCTGCTGTCCCTGCACACAAAGCTGACAACTGCCCTGCAGGGCGGGCACCACATTGTCTGGGTGGCCCTCCAAGGCAATAGCCAGTTGTAGAAGGGTTTCGGGAGCTAAGTTGAGTGCTCCAATGGCATTGGCCCCCAGTAAGCCGCCGACAATGGCGGTGGCAGAACTGCCCAACCCCCGCGCCAGGGGCACGTTGAGGGTAATTTCGATTTCTACCCCCGGCACAGGCTTACTCAGCAACTCAAAGGCGCGGCAAAAAGCCCGGTACACCAGGTTGTCCTTGCTTTGGCTGATGTGGTCGCTGCCACGGTAGTGGATGCTGAGGCCGGAAGGGATCTCGCGAAAATGGAAGTGATTGTAGAGCTCTAGGGCTGCACCGATGCAGTCGAACCCTGGCCCCAAGTTGGCGGTGGTGGCCGGGACGATGACCTCTACGCGTTCTTTGACCAAGGGGACAACTCCTCAGTGAACGGTGGGTAACTCAATGTCTGCGGGCTCCCATTATCCTACGAACGATGGCCAGACCTTGGATATTCTCGCCACCTCTGCTCGGTCTGCAGCTCGCCGAGGCAAACGCGCTGATCCAGCGGAGCTTTTGGACTATCCCGAAAGGTTTCTGACCATGATTGGTTCTTGTGACTTATTTGTGACTTATTGAGTATCGGGAATGTTGGGCCTGTTTCAACTCCAGCCTTTGCCATTGGCTGAACCCATCAGGGATCCTGAAAGAAGTGCGGGAGGGATCGGGGGGTGCAGGGGCTGTCTTGGTTGGTGTTGGGTTTGAGCTATGTCGGGTTGGGACTGGGATCCCTGCCTAGGTTGCGTATGAACCGGGCCACCATCGCCCTGGTGGGATCCGCCCTGTTGATTGGCTTGGGGACCTTGTCGCTACGGCAGGCTTGGGAAGCCATTGACCCGACCACGATTGTGTTTCTCCTGAGCATGATGGTGGTAAATGCCAGCTTGTCCTATGGGGGGGCTTTTCAGTTGGCTTTGCTGGGCTTGATTCGGGTGAGCCGCAGCCCCTTTGGTCTGTTGATCATGCTGGTGTTCGGCAGCGGGCTGCTCTCGGCTTTCCTGCTCAACGACACGCTGGCGCTGGTGTTTACTCCCCTGACTTTGCAGGTCACAACGGTGCTGGGGTTAAACCCGATTCCCTATCTGCTGGGCTTGGCGGCAGCCACCAACCTGGGATCCGTCGCCACCCTGAGCGGCAACCCGCAGAATATCCTGATCGGCTCCTTCTCTGGGATCGGCTATCTGGAGTTTGCTGCCCAGATGACCCCCATTGCCGTGGTAGGGCTGCTGCTGGAAGTGGGGTTGCTGTGGTTGTACTACCCTGAGGTGCGCTCGTTGAAACCCTTTGCCCAGGTGCCTTGGCTACCGCTGCGGCTCTATCCGCCCCTGTTGCGCAAGAGCGTGGTGATTACGGGGGGGCTGTTTGTGGCCTTTGTAGCCGGACTTCCCTTGGCAGAATCGGCCTTGGTGGCGGCAGCCCTGTTGTTGATTACCCGCAGGCTGAAGCCGGAGCGATTTTTGGGGCAGGTGGACTGGAATCTGCTGGTGATGTTTTCCGGGCTATTTATCCTGACGCGGGCAACGGGAGAGCTGGTAACTGCTTGGGGGATGGGCTTGGGATCCTTGGCAGAGAGTCTGGCGGGATCCCCTCTTGCCCTGCTGAGTAGTGTGGCCGTTTTATCCAACCTCATCTCCAATGTGCCGGCGGTGCTGTTGCTGCAATCGTTCCTGCCCCGACAGGAGACTACCGCTTGGCTGTTGCTGGCTGCTGGCTCCACTTTGGCAGGCAATTTGACACTATTTGGGGCGGTGGCCAATTTGATCACAGTCGAGGCAGCGGCCAAAAAAGGCTACGTGCTCTCGTTTGGAGAACATCTGCGCTTTGGCCTGCCCCTCACTCTCCTAACCCTGGGGTTCAGTGGGTTGTGGCTGTACCAGCCTTTCCTGTCTTCTCCACCGCTCAGATGACCTCTGTCGAGGGATCCAGTGGGGCTGTGACTGGCTTGTCGGGATCCCTGTGTATGATGGGAAAAAGAGTTTAAGAAACGTAACGTGTCTTCTCCGCTATCGCAGGCAGTTATTTTGATCACAGGGGCAACAGGGGGTATCGGCAGCGTCCTGGTGCCCATGCTGGCTCAGGCCGGATCCCATCTGGTGTTGGCCGCTCGGCGAGAAGAGCCCCTGCGAGCTCTGGTGGAGAAATCAGCCTCTTTGGGGGCTGCCTCTGGATTGGGGATCCCCACTGATGTGACGGACTATGCCCAGGTAGAGGCACTGGTCAACCAAACGGTGCAAAAGCATGGGCGCATTGACGTGCTGATTAACCTGGCCGGGGCCGGGATCCTGAAGCCTGCTCCCCAGCTAACCCCCGCAGACCTGGAGCGAATGCTGGCGGTCAACCTGAAGGGCAGCTTCTACACCAGCCAACTGGCTGCCAACCCCATGCGGGAGCAAAAATCCGGCCACATCCTCAATTTTCCCGGCGTCCTTGGACGTTATCCCATGGCGATGGCCTCTGCTTACTGTGCGGCCAAGTTTGGGGTGGTCGGGTTTAGCAAGTGCATGGCCGATGAGCTGAAGCGCTTTGGGGTCAGATTTACGCTGTTTTACTTCGGGGGCATCGACTCACCCTTCTGGGATCCCATCAGCCTGAAGGTGCAACGAGACAAGATGCTCAGCCCTGCCACGGCTGCGGAAGCCATCTGCTTTGCCCTTACAGCGCCCGCTGGTGCTGTACCGAGCGAGATAGTGTTGCAGCCGGAAAGCCACCAATTCCTTTGACCAAGTGTTTTGCCGTCCTTTTGCTGGGGTTGAGGCGGCAGCAGCTTGTCTTTTGGTGAAACAAGCGCTCGAGTTTCTCTCTTGGGCTCCCCCCGTCTCAATCTCGCTCTCTGCAGCCCAAAGCGCCAGCAGGGATCCTCGTTTCTTGGCGGCAACGTTGGATCAGATCTCCCGACACCCCCACCAACCGTCCTAGCCATTCGTCCGGCACAGAAGCAAGCAACGCCGGCCCAAACTGCTGATGAAGATGCTGCCAGAGAAGGGTAGCCCGCCGCCGGCTGGGGTAAGCCTCTGTCAACTTTTGCAGGATCTCGGTGCTGCGAGCGCGACGACGATAGCCCCACTGACGCTCCAAAAAAGTGGCAGGGGCCTGCAGATACACTTGGCCAAAAGGACTCCGTCCCGCTTACGCGATCGGCAAAACCGCTCGGCAATCGCGATCGATGGCCAGGCCAACGGCTGCACCAAACTCCAGCAGCTCGACAATATGAGCTTTCTCCAGCAACAGCCCATGGGATCCCATTCCCTTAACCAGCCAAACCTGACCGCTGCGTACCTGCTCCAGAAGGGTAGAGGGATCCCGAAGCCTAGCCCAGAGTGGCGGTTCAACCTGCTTTCCAGGGCACGTCTGACCCGTACAGCCCAGTGAGTCAGAGCCGTTGATGGGTGTGGGGGTGCTGTTTGATGTTGTCGGCATCCTTCACCTCCACAACCGCGTTGAGGATCCGTCGGGGCTCAACGCTGTGATTGAGCTTAAACACCCCCCGCTCTGGAGTGCAGGTTTGGTGCAGGGGGATATGGCGAAACTGGGGCTTGCTGCGATAGGTGCGGGCCGCTGCCTGCACCCGTTCCACGAAGTCTTCTCCCAACAACACCCCTGGCGGGAAAACATCGGCAGGCAAAGTTGGGATCCCGTTGTTCACGATCTCGGCATAGGTTGTGGCGTAGAGGAGAACATAGGAAGTGCTGCGGCGTTCTTGGGCCAGGCAGTCCAAATCGGCAGCAGGCACCGGCTCGGCCACCAAAACCTCTACCAGGCGACCTTCCTGATCCTGCTGGAAGCAAGTGGCCACTCCCAGCACCACGTACTCCAGTCCTTGCACTGGGCTGGAGCCAAGGTGAGTTTGAGCAGTATCCGACATCGATGCCGATCTCCAAGCGGGGGAGCGAACTTTCACGGCTCCGGCAGGCGCCAAGATCCCTCAAGCCGGGCGCAGTTCTCACCATAGCAACAATTTTTGCGTCGGGCAGCGGGAGCTGTTGCAAGATAGAAGGCAGATCCCAGCCTAGCTCTCTGTAAAGGATGGCAAGGGCGGCACTTGGCTGCAGGGATCCAAACTTTGCTTTACCCAAAAACTGGGCCCTCAAGGCTCACGGCTCGCTGACGCAGTCGCGACAGCTTGCGGAGCAGTAGGGAGCGGCTTTGTGCTATGCTGCCGGCAGCGGCAGGGTAGTCAACCGCTGCAGAAGCCCAACGGTTTAACGACTGGGTCAAACCCAAACAAATAATAAATAAATAGTTTTGTAATAGTTTTTTGTTGTCTGCAACAACACCCTAGGGCAGGGGGAAGCCGCCTTGAAAAAGAAAACCACTGGGGAGACAAGCGCCGCTGTCGTAGAGGGGAAACCTTCTTGCGAAAGCGAGACGGAGTCCTTTACGGTAAGTGCTGTCACGGAACCAGTAACTGGAATCCTCGCCCTCTAGAGCAGGGAGCATGTCAATGGGGCAAAGCGGGGTCAGTACTGCCCGAGGGGAGCAAGGGGTTGGGTTCCAGGCACCTTTGGCAACCCTTGATTCATCATTATCTAGGAAATACTTGCTCTAAGGATCCGACCATGGCGGATGGCGAATACAGACCAGGCTTGGAAGGCGTTCCGGCCACACGCTCCAACATTAGTTTTGTGGATGGCCAGGCGGGGATCCTGGAATATCGGGGCATCCCCATCGAGGAATTGACCGCCCACAGTACCTTTCTGGAGACAGCCTACTTGCTGATCTTTGGAAAGCTGCCGACCCAATCGGAGCTGGACAACTTTGATCAGGCGATCCGCAGTCATCGACGGGTGAAATACCGCATCCGCGACATGATCAAGTCGTTTCCGGAGTCGGGCCACCCGATGGATGCTCTGCAAACCTGTGTGGCGGGCTTGGGGCTGTTTTACCCGCTGCGGGAGATGGATCCCGACTATGTATTCGGCACCGTCACCCGCTTGCTCTCCAAGCTGCCGACCATGGTGGCCATGTTCCACCAGATGCGACAGGGCAATGATCCCATTCCCCCGGACGACAACCTGGATCATGCTGCCAATTTCCTATACATGCTCTCGGGCAAGAAGCCGGATCCCTGGTTGGCCCGCATTTTTGACATCTGCCTGATCCTGCACGCCGAGCACACGGTCAATGCCTCTACGTTTGCCCTTCTGGTGAGCGCTTCCACGCTGGCTAACCCCTACAGCAGCCTGGCCACGGCGGTGGGTACCCTTTCGGGGCTGTTGCACGGGGGGGCCAACCAACAGGTGATGATGCTGCTGCGGCAAATCGGCTCGGTGGAAAATGTACGCTCGTTTATCGAGGAGAAGCTGGCCAAAAAACAGCGCATCATGGGCATGGGTCACCGGGTTTATAAGGTGAAGGATCCGCGGGCCACCATCCTGCAGCGGCTGGCCGAAGAGCTATTTGAGCGCTACGGCCACGACAAGTACTACGACATTGCCCTGGAGGTGGAGCGGGTGTGTGAGGAGTTGCTAGGGCCGAAGGGGATCTACCCGAATGTGGACTTCTACTCAGGGTTGGTCTACGCCAAGCTGGGGATCCCAGAAGATTTGTTTACACCGGTGTTTGCCATTGCCCGAGCGGCGGGTTGGCTGGCCCATTGGCGGGAGCAGTTGTCCGATAATCGGCTTTTCCGACCCACCCAGGTGTACACAGGTGAACGCCAGCAACGCTACATCCCTATAGAAGAGCGGGGTTGAGAGCCGTTTGACAGGGCGCTGGGCCGAGATCCAAACTCAGTAAGGCCCAAATTGTGCGTGAGGCGGTGTGTTGAGCCTTTTAGACTCTCCCCTTTGGCGAGACGGATTCACCCTGTTTCTGAGCCTTGTGGTGCAGGCCATGCCATTTCTGCTGCTGGGGGTGTTTCTATCGGGGCTGCTGGCGGTGTTTGTCGAGGGATCCCAGTTGGCCCGTTTCCTGCCCAAAGGCAAAATCGGCAGCGCGGTGGCCGGTGGCGCTTTAGGATTCTTTTTCCCGGTGTGCGAGTGCGGCAACCTGCCGGTGGCCCGTCAACTGGTGATCAAAGGGATCCCACCCCACGTGGCGGTGGCCTTTCTGTTGGCGGCGCCGGTGTTTAACCCGGTGGTGATCTTTTCCACTTGGATTGCCTTTCGCTCCATGCCGGAGCTGGTGATCTACCGAGTTCTCTTTTCCTTCGGCATTGCGGTTGTCGTCGGCTTGATCTTCAGCCTGCAAAAGGATTTCCAGCCTCTGTTGCAGCCGGCAGTCTGGCGGGAGCTGCAGCGCAATTGCTCCCAAGAAGCTGATCCGAAGAACATCTCCCGCTCGCCGTTGTTGCAGGGGGGCACCTTCTGGATTGGATCCCAGGGCTATGCCCAAGGGGCCTCTGGCGGATCCCTGGCCACTTTACAAACGGCTGAAGATGTGTATCGCTCTGCTCTGGCCGCTGCGCCTTCTCCCTCCAGGGGACAAAAAGGAGTTCTCCTGCTGCAGACCTGGGCCAGGGAGATCCGCGAATTGGGATCCGTGCTCATCTTGGGCTCGGCGATGGCGGCCCTGATTCAAACGGTGATCCCGCGTTCGTTTGTGCTGGATTATGGCCAAGATGCATTGCTCTCAATCCTGATCATGATGGCCCTGGCCGGGATCATCTCCATCTGCTCGACGGTGGATGCCTTTTTCGCCCTCTCCTTTGCCGCCACCTTCACGCCGGGATCCCTGTTGGCTTTTATGGTGTTTGGGCCGATAGTAGACTTGAAAGCCATAGGCTTGATGCTCACTCTGTTCAAGCCCCGCGCCATTTTCTACTTCGTGATCTTGGTCTTTCAGCTTACTCTGGTGGGAGCTTTAGCCATCAACTACTATGGCAGTTAAAGCGTTTGTTTGAACCTTTCTCCACAGGGACACCCTCTCCATCCACTCTCCGTCAAATATTCGTCAAATATAGTTGCTTCAGTTTAGGGTAAGACGCCTGGGCTCCTGATCGCGCCAGCGGGACGGAGTCCTTGAAAAGCCTTCCGGCTCGGTGCACTTTAAGTGTGGGTGCAGTGTCCTGCTTTAAATCGAAATGACTATAGAAAGAGTTGCCTGGATAAGGTTTGTCACCAGAGGACTCTGCTCCCAGACGGTTGAGAACTCAGGTGTTACAGGTTTTATTGTAGTAAACTCAAGAAGGACGTAGTCTGGATTTCATAATTATCGCGACCCTATTTTTCAGCAGGACAAAGCTATGAGCAATCTATACTCGACAGACTTTAACTTGTGGATTGACCGAACAACCCGGCTATTGCGGGAAAGGCGCTGGCATGAAATTGACCTAGCACACCTAATTGAAGAGGTTGAGAATTTGGGCAAGAGCGAACGACGAGGGATTGCCAGTCAATTAACTCGCCTTCTGCTGCATCTGCTCAAGTGGCAGTATCAACCTCAGCGCCGTTCAGATAGCTGGCTAGATTCCATTACAGATGCGCGAACCCAAATCGGATTGGCCATAGAAGATAGCCCTAGCCTAAAAGGTTATCTGGTAGAGCAACTTGAAGAGAGTTATCAACGGGCGCGCCGCCAAGCAGCCAGGCAAACGGGGATAGAAATCTCGACATTTCCAGATGTCTGTCCCTACTCTCCAGAGTTGGTGCTTGCAGAGGACTGGCTGCCGGAAGTTTGACAGTCCACACCACAAAGCATTTAACGGTGGACAGCATTCCCACAGTACTGACTGTAGAGCTTTGGACTGGTGTTGTCCTGCCCAGACAATCCATCAGGGATTAAACATGGGCAATACAGATAGACCAAGGCCAATTGCTGTGCTACTGTTGCTATTCCTCAAGCAGAGGCGCGCTCCTGCCAGGTGCGCATCTTGCCCGGATTAAGCAACCCATAGGGATCCACTTCTTCTTTGAAACGAATCTGGCGCGGATCCATCACTTTGCGCCCGCCGTCTTCGATGATGAAAGTGTGGGGGTTGGCAATAAATACTCCCTGCTCTTCGTGGTAGCGCATGATCTCGTTTAGACGCTCTTCGGTGGTAAAGCGGACAATTTGCAGGCCGACAGGGGTAGCTTGCCCGTTGATGCGAATCCACTCCAGGTGCATCAGCACTTCGTCGCCAAAATACTCGTACATGTGCTGCACCAGCTTCAGCTCCCGATCGGCGGGAAAAGCCGATTGTAAATAAGTCAGGCTGGGATCCACGCTGCGGCAGTGCAAAGTGGTGTGGTTCCAAGAAAATTCCCCCAGCGAGATCCCCTTGCTGGCCTCCTGGGCCGTTTTGTTGTAAACCACTTGGCCCCCATGTTCCCGGACAAGCTCCAACAGCGGCTCCAGGCTGCATTCGGCCACCATCAACAGGGCCACAGCGGATCCCTCTGGCAGATAGCCCCGCAGCGGCGCAAAGTAGCTGGGGATCGGCCAAGCGTGCAGGCTGATCATCTTCTTGATGATCCCATCCGCATCGCCCAGGGCCTGGCCAAAATGGGCACAGGGCATAAACCCTCCTGCGGGGGGAAAAGCCACCACCAGCTCTGCCCAAGGGTAAGCAGGCGCCAGCGGAATCTCCACCTCGGTGATGATCCCATTGAGGCCCCAGGCATGGCTTACTTTGAATACCTCATCTCCCCGCAGCTCCAGCACCCGCGGCTCTTCCTCCAGGGTGACCACCCGCAGCCCCAAGATGTTGCCCCGATCCCGCAGTTGGCCGTAAGTCACAGAACCAATGCCACCACTGCCGCCGGCAATGAACCCCCCGATGGTGGCCGTGCGATAGGTGGAAGGAGCCATGCGGATCTCCCAGCCCATCTCCCGGGTGTGTTTGTCGATGGCCATCAACTTGGCCCCCGCCTGCACCCGCGCCAAGCCCGGCTTTGCCCAAAGCACCTGGTTGAGCTTGCCCATGTCCAGGATCACACCCCCGGCCAGCGGGATACATTGGCCGTAATTACCGGTACCGGCACCGCGCACCGTAACCGGGATCCGCAGCTTGGCACAGGCCGCTGCCACCCGCATCACCTCGGCCTCATCGGCGGGGCGCACCACCAAATCTCCCCGCTTGTCGCTCAGTTGTCGGCTCAGCACGGGGCTGTAGTGGTAAAAATCCAACGACAACTTGGCCACCTGAGCCGGATCAGTGATGATCTCAATACCCTCTAAGTCAGAACGCAAAGCCTGCAGCTTGTCAGGAGCGGCAACGATCATAGGTATCCGTATTTGGGTGCAACGGTTCTTCAGACTCCATCATCGGCAGAAATTGCCTGCAAAAGGGTTTGCCGAGAACAGTATGGGAAGGATCCCTGTCCGGCCAGGTCGATTAGCCGAAGCGGCCCTCCACATAATCTCTTGTGGCTTGCTTGGTGGGGCTGTTGAAGATGACTTCAGTTCTGTCAAATTCAATCAGCTCGCCCACACGGTTGGATCCCACCAGCTCCACGCTGAAGAAAGCCGTCATATCCGAGACGCGGCTGGCCTGCTGCATGTTGTGGGTGACGATGATGATGGTATATTCCTCCTCCAGCTCCTTCATCAGCTCTTCGATACGGCGGGTGGAAATGGGATCCAGTGCCGAACAGGGCTCATCCATCAAAATCACATCCGGCTGTACCGCCAGAGCGCGGGCAATACACAGGCGCTGCTGCTGACCTCCCGACAGCGACTGGCCGTTTTCTTTCAGTTTATCTTTCACCTCATCCCAAAGGGCAGCCCGCCTCAGCGAGGTTTCCACCACCTCGTCCAAGTCTACCTTCATCCCCAGCACCCGCGGGCCGTAGGCCACGTTGTCGTAAATGCTTTTGGGGAAGGGATTGGGTTTTTGGAAGACCATGCCGATACGCCGCCGCACCGCCACCGGATCGACTTCTTTGGCGTAGAGATCCTTGCCGTGGTAGGTGAGCTTGCCCTCTACACGAGCACCGGGGATCAAATCGTTGGTGCGGTTAAAACAGCGCAGGATCGTGCTTTTGCCACAGCCGGAAGGGCCGATAAACGCAGTAATCTGTCGGGCTGGGATGTCCAGAGTAACATTTTTTACCGCCAGATTGGAGCCATAGTAGACATTCAGGTTCTCGGTCCTGAAAACGTAAGAGGTCTGGTTAAGAGATTGAGTTTGCATGGCAGCACTCACAAAAAGAGCTAGAGTTCGACGAAGAGTTCGATTCAAGACTTTGTTGAGAATCCTCAGGCTATTTCCTGGTCTTGTACACCAAAAAGCGAGCGGTCAAGCTGGCCGCCAAAACAATGGCTAACAAAACCAAAGCGCCCGCCCAAGCCAGCTCCTGCTGCACCCTGTAGGGAATGATGGAGAAAAAGTAGACCATCACCGGCAAGGTAGCCACCGGGCCAAAGAGATCAGTAGACCAGAAATTGTTGTTGAAGGCGGTAAAGAGCAGAGGTGCAGCCTCGCCTGCCGCTCGGGCCAAAGCCAGGATTAGCCCGGTTACGATGGCCGGTGCCGCTGCCGGCAAAACAACGCGCATTGTGGTCTGAAAGCGATTTGAGCCCAGGCCAAGGGAAGCCAAGCGCATGTCGGGCGAAACCAGCAGCAACGCCTCCTCGGTGGAGCGGACGACAATCGGCAGCATCAGCACGCCAAAAGCCACCCCTCCCGAGAAAGCCGAAAAGCCGGATCCCCTCACCACCACAGCATAGGCAAACAGGCCGCAGAGAATGGCCGGTACCCCCGTGAGCACATTGCAGGAAAACTTAACCAGATAAGCCAAGCGGGTGCCGCGACCGAATTCAGACAAGTACACTGCCGCCAAGATGCCGAAGGGAAAGCTCAAAGCCGCCCCCGTAGCCAGCACCATTAAATTGCCGACAATTGCGTGACCAAAGCCCCCTTCCGCCAGGCCAGGGGCAGGGTAGCGGGTCTGGGTGAGGACATCCCAATTTATCCGCTGGATGCCTTCCTTGCCCACATCCCACAGCACCCAAGATAGGGAAGCTATGATCACCGCCACAAAGAGGCCACTCAGCAGGGTTAGGACAATGCCTGTGTAATTGCGGACAGGGGCAATGGCGGCACGAGTAATGTCGATGTCAACCTTCTCAGGGGCAAGCTGTGCTGAGTCGGACATGATAACAGTGCTCCTTTATCTTCTTTCTGCTTCCCAAGTTACTGCTCCAAGTTTTGAAACTTGCGGATGATGATCTCGGCAACAATGTTGACCAATAACGTCAGCACCATCAGCACCACGCCGGCATACATGAGAGCCGAAACCTGCAAGCGTCCTGCCTCGCCAAACTGAGAGGCAATCAAGCCGGTAATGGTGGATCCCGGCTGCATTAGGGAGATATTGATGCGGTTGGCGTTGCCGGAAAGCATGGCCGCTACCATGGTCTCTCCCAGGGCCCGTCCCAGCGCCAGCATGATCGAGCTGACAATGCCCGACAGGCCGGCAGGGATCATCACCGTTAAGATGGTCTCCCAGCGGGTTGCCCCCAAAGCCAAAGCCCCCTCTTTTAGGCTGCGTGGCAGAGATTCAAGGGTACTGCGGGTAATGGAGATGATGATGGGAGAGATCATGATCCCCAGCACCACAGCCACTATCAACAAGCTGGGCCCCCGCGGAGCCGGGCCACCCAAGAAAGGGATCCAACTCAGCGTCTGGTTAATGGCTCGAAAGATGGGCCGCACTGCTGGAATCAGCACAAAGATCCCCCACAGCCCCAGCACCACACTGGGAATGGCCACGATCAGCTCAACGGCAAAGCCAATCGGCTCCGTTACCCACTTGGGGGCAAAACCTTCCGCCAGGAAGATGGCAGTGCCAATGCCCAGAGGGATGGCAAAAATCAAAGCCACCAGAGAGGTTACCAAACTGCCATAAATCTGTGGTAGCACCCCATAGATGTTTTCCACCGGGTTCCAGCGGGCAGTAACCAGGAAGCCCAAGCCAAACTGCTGAATCGCCGGCAGAGCCGCTTCGGTGGTTTGAAGAATCACCCAGATGAGGATAATGCCGGCAAACCCTGCCAAGGCCAGCGTCAGGCGGACAAAGCCCACATCAACAGCCCGAGACAGGCTCGCCTTTTTCTCAATGTCAACATCGATATCCGGGTTTGGTGGTGAACCATAACCCGTAGCCGCTGAAGTCATAGCCTCTCTCCCATGATCATCTTCGGTTCAAAACTTTCCTAAAAATCCCACCGTGCAAGGTAAGCCCAGCAGCCGACCGAGAAAGCCTCATCTGCCTCCTCAGCCGGCCACCAGCTCCACTCTAGTGGAGTTCAGGCTGCAACCCAGTCATCGCACCGCATTGGGGTTAACGGTGATGGCATCCAGCTCTGCAAAGATCCGCTGGATAGCCGCCTCAGGCATAGGGATGTAGTCCAGCTCCTTGGTGATGGCTTGACCCTCTGGCCCCTGGGTCCACTTCAGAGCCTCCACCAGCTTGGTCAGCTTCTGCTGATCGGGATACTCGCGGTACAGCATCACCCAGAACAAGCCCACGATTGGGTAGTCATTTGGCCCTTCAGGGTCGGGCACCAACAGCGCAAAGTTATCAGGAATGGGAGCATCAAGCGCCGAGGTAGCTGCCTCAGTCGAGAACTCAACAATGTTGCCCGCTTTGTTTTCCAGGCGAGCAGTGGTCATCTTTTCCAGCTTGGCATAGGACTGGTTCACGTAGCCAATTGCCCCTGGCTCCTGCTTGATGGTGGCGGCTACGCCCTCATTCCCTTGGGCTCCAATGCCAACAGGCCACTCGACAGAAGTACCAGCACCGGCTGTCCAATTAGGGCAGACAGTTCTGATGTGGTTGGTGAACACAAAGGTAGTCCCAGAACCATCAGAGCGGTGTACCCAGGTGATGTCCAGGGGTGGCAGCTTGTTTGCTATACGTGGGTTCTCGGCCTTGATGCGAATGTCGTCCCAGCGAGTGATCTCGCCGGTCACGATGCCGCAGTAGGTTTTCCGCTTCAGGATGAGCTCTCCGTCTTCAATGCCGGGCAGGTTATAGGCAAACTCGATGGCCCCTCCCGCCAGAGGCAACTGTAGGGGCTCATAGCGGTATTTAGCTCGGAAGTTTTCCAGGCGAGCACCGGAGAAAGGCGCCTCGGAAGCGCCGAAGTCCACAGTGCCATTGATCACCTGCTCTAGGCCAGCACCACTACCGACAGACTGATAGCTGACTTGCACAGTGGGGTCTACGGTGCGGTTGTAGGCGTCAAACCAACGTTGCAGCAAAGGAGCCGCAAAGGTCGCGCCCGCCCCGGAGATTTGCACGGTTTGGGCTTGAGCCGAGGTCGCTGTTAGAAATCCTACTGTTAGAGCGGTGAGGGAGAAAGCAGAAAGCAGGGTTCGCATAGGTAATATCTGTGGCAAATCAACATCTTCAACCCTATAACCTCAAAGTTAACGGAGGGATATCTAAAGGTTAACTTTGGGTTAAGTCAAGAGAAAAATCGATATTTTTGAGTGTGCTGGCTCGTTTCCAAACCTCGATTTTCCATCTGGTGGTTTTGGCCAGTTTGGATTTCAGCAAAATCAGGATCCTGGAGCCCAGGATCCGCGAAAAGGCTTATACTGCTGAACTTCTATCTCATTTGACAACCAATCAAACGGACACAACTTGAATAAGAGCTAAGCTTAGACGGCTGCAAAAAAACTCGATCCAGATCCAAGATGTGTAAAATTTGAGACAAAGATGTTGCTCACCTCTCGGCAAGCTTGGACATGATTTCAGCAGGGCGGGAAAAGCCCCGCCCAGAGATTCTTTCGGCTTTTGGCAGAGAGAATTGGTTAGAAGATAGACTCCAACCTTCTAGACGTGGGGCAGCTCTACATGTTCCCCGAGCAGAGAAAGATCTGGGCTCTAAGCTGGGATCCGCCCGCCCCCCATGAGGTACAGCAGGGCCATGCGCACCGCCACGCCGTGGGTGACCTGCTGCTCAATCAGGTTCAAGCCGGGATCCTCCATCACCTCGGAGCTGAGTTCCACACCGCGATTGACCGGGCCGGGGTGCAGAAGCTTGACATCCGGGTGGCACAGGCGCAGTCGTTGCCGCGTGAGGCCGAAGAAGTGATGGTACTCCTGCAAGCTGGGGAGAAGGAACTCGCCCATGCGCTCCTGCTGCAGGCGCAAGGTGATGACAAAACGCGACCCTTCGAGGGCAGGCTCTAGCTGCCAATGGACAGGGAGCGTATGGCCGGGTACAAACTGGGCAAAATCTTTGGGCAATAGGGTGGGAGGGCCGGCTAAGTGAACCTCAGCTCCGGCAGTCACCAAGGCATAGATATCGGAGCGGGCCACCCGCGAGTGGAGAATATCGCCGACAATGGCAATTTTGATCCCTTGCAGCAACTCCAGACGGGGACGCCGGGGATCCAGATGGCTGCAGAGGGTAAACAAATCCAGCAAACCTTGGGTGGGATGTTCGTGCAGTCCATCCCCGGCATTGAGAACGCCCACAGGGGATCCACGGCGGTCGATCTCGGCAGCTAATTGTTGGGGCACTCCTGCCTGGGCATGGCGAACGATTAAGAGATCGGATCCCATGGCCAGAAAGGTGCGGGCCGTATCCAAGAGCGTCTCCCCCTTGCCCAAGGAAGAAGTGCCAGGGGAAAAGTTAAGCACATCGGCCGAAAGGCGCTTGGCCGCCAGCTCAAAACTGGAACGAGTGCGGGTGGAAGGCTCGAAGAACAGCGTCACCACCACCTTCCCCTGCAGGGTGGGCACCTTGGGCAACCGCCGCGTCAACACCTCCTGGAAACTGGCAGCGGTTTGCAAAACGATTTGATATTCTTCGGGGGTAAAGTCCGCCAAGCCCAGGACATGTTGCCGCTGCCAAACCATAGGGGATCCTCAAATGCCCAGGCGGGCAAAGATCTCGTCCAAATGGGTTAGGTGGCGCCGCGGATCAAAACAAGCCTGCAGTTCCGCCTCGCTGAGGTGAGCCATCACCCGGGGATCCGCCAGCAGATTGGCGCGGAAATCCCCGCCGGGCTGGTTCCAGGCGCGGTGAGCATTTTCCTGCACCAGGCGGTAGGCTTCCTCGCGGCTAAGGCCCTTCTCCACCAAAGCCAGCAGCACCTGCTGGCTGAAGATGACGCCGCCGTAGAGGTTGAGATTGCGCTCCATGTTGCGAGCGTGAACCTGCAGCTGGCCCACCAGCTCCGCCATGTTGACCAACAGATAGTGGCAGAGGATGGAGGCATCCGGCAGGATGACCCGCTCTACGGAGCTGTGGGAGATGTCCCGCTCATGCCAAAGGGGAATGTTTTCTAGGGCCGAGACGGCATACCCGCGCAGGAGACGGGCCAGCCCCGTCAGTTGTTCCGCCTTGATGGGGTTGCGCTTGTGGGGCATAGCAGAGGATCCCTTTTGGCCGGGGGCAAAGTACTCCTCAGCCTCCAGTACCTCTGTTCGCTGCAGGTGGCGGATTTCAGTAGCAAAGCGCTCCAGCGAAGAGCCAATCAAAGCCAAAGTCTGCACATATTCCGCATGGCGATCCCGGGAAATGACCTGTGTCGAGGCTGTATCGGGCTTCAGGCCCAGGCGAGCGCAGGCCAACTGCTCCACCTGGGGAGGCACGTTGGCGTAGGTGCCCACGGCGCCAGAGATCTTGCCCACCGCCACCACTTCCCGCAGGCGAGCTAGGCGCTCTTGGTGGCGCAGGCACTCGGCCAGCCACCCTGCCAGCTTAAAGCCAAAGGTAATCGGCTCGGCGTGAACACCGTGGGTGCGGCCGATCATGAGGGTGTAGCGGTGCTGCCGAGCTTGGTCGCGGATAGCAGCGATGAGGTCGGCCAGGCGAGCTTGCAAGATCTCCACCGAGGCCACAAGCTGCACGGCCAGAGCGGTATCCAACACGTCCGAGCTGGTCAGGCCCAGGTGGATGTAGCGCCCTGCCTCGCCCACGTGCTCGTTGAGGTTGGTTAGGAAGGCAATAACATCGTGCTTCACTTCCGCCTCAATTTCCAAAACCCGCGCCGGGTCAAAGGCGGCTTTGGCTCTGATCTCCTGCAGGGCTTCTTGCGGGATCCGCCCCAGCTCCGCTTGCGCTTCACAGACGGCCAGCTCCACCTGCAGCCAGGTCTGGAGCTTGTGGGCAGTGGACCAAATCTGGCCCATTTCGGGCAGAGTGTAGCGCTCGATCAAGGTGCCTTTTCCGTCGGTACAGTAGGATGAGCTAGGCTATTTTAGCCTTTGGCGTCCCCCCTCGAGGAAAAGCCGCTGGGGGATCCCTGCGGGCTTGGCTTGCGGTGTCGAAGGAGCAGCAAGGAGTTTGCAGATGACCGTCGGAGCTGTGCCAACTCAGGGAAAAAGAGCTTGGACAGCCGAAGAATTCATGGCGTTGTCCAGGGAGGGACATCGCTACGAGATTGTTGATGGGAAGCCAATTGATATGGGAAGCGCGGGGGCACTCCATGGTTATGTCTGCAGCCTCCTATTGGCAGCTTTGACCCCCTACGTTTTGTCCAACAAGCTGGGGATCGTTTTAGATTCCAGCACTGCTTTTAAGATGAAGAGTGGAAATTGGCGCTCCCCTGACATCTCTTTTTTTGCTAAAGAACGCTTGCAGGGCATGGCTGAACTGCCCACAGGATTTTTGGAAGGCGCTCCAGATCTGGCTGTTGAAGTGCTTTCCCCCCGCAATACGGTTGAAGAAATTCATGACAAGCTGGTGGAGTACTTTGAAAATGGCAGCCGCCTGGTTTGGCTGGTTCACCCCAGCGAGCACTACGTCCTGGTGTATCGCAGCTCTCAAGAGCCTGACCGCCTCCTGAAATCGGTTGATCTTCTAGAAGGTGAAGAGGTTATTCCAGGATTTGCCCTGCCGGTGGCTCATCTATTCCAGAAGCTTTCCTTGTAACATCCCCCCGCCCTCACTCTAGCCAATAGAGCTTGGGCCTCCCAACCTTGCCATTGGGCATTCCTGCCCCGCGTCACAGAACGACTTGGCAGAGGAGTCGGTATCTCGACCCTGACTTTCCCGCCAGAGCGCGGAACTTGTAGCTCCCCGCACCCCTTGCAAGTTAAGTGCAGGGGGTTGCCCCTCTCGCCGACGGTCTATATTGAACTAGTTCGGGATCCGAAGAGCATGCCTCTAACCCCCAAAACCCTGAACTTTGCTGAATTTACTGAGCTT
>NZ_JANSIB010000032.1:0-24026 GCF_047461895.1 Synechococcus sp. R55.8
GGTGCGGTTCCCGGTAGGGTGCCGGAGGCATAGCACTGTCGCGTCAGCGGTGCGGAGCACTATGATGTGGGCGGGATCCCAACCGAACAGCCATGCAACCCTTGCACATCTTGCTGGCAGAAGGCAACCCTCATCTGCGCAGCTTGCTGTGTTGGCATTTGCAACAGGCCGGACACCAAGTTTGGGAAGCAGAGACCCTTCGCCAAGCAAAGACTCTGCTGCAACAGCAGCCCATTCACCTGCTGATTTTGGATGCGGAGCTGTCCAACCGCGGCGGGCTGCAATTGTGCCGGTGGGCCCATCGCCAGTACGATCTGCTGATTTTGCTACTCTCCCACCGGGGATCCGAAGCGGACATTATCGCCGGCCTAGAAGCAGGAGCGGACGATTACCTCACCAAGCCCTTTAGTATGCAACTGCTGGATGCCCACCTTCTAGCCTTGGCTCGGCGGCGACAGCGTCATATCCCCCCTACCTTTCTGCAGTACGGGGATCTCAAAATTGACCTGGTGCAACGGCGCGTCGCCTTGGCTGGGGAAGGGATCGACCTCACGCCTCAGGAGTTTAGCCTGCTGATGGTGCTGGTGCAGGCGGATGGGGATCCCGTCTCTCGTCTAGAGCTGCTGGAGCGAGCGTGGCCGGATTCCACCGATAACCCTCGCACCGTCGATACCCACATCCTCTCGTTGCGCAAAAAGCTGGAACGGGATCCGCGCCAGCCCAGCTTGATCCACACAGTGCGCAATGTCGGCTACTGCTTTGGCCTCAACCCCCCGCTGCTTCAGGAACAGAAAACTCTGTCAGCCGCTGCAGGCGATTCAGGATCTGGGCCTCAGCGGCAGCGTCGTGGAGTCGCAGCGTCAGGGGAGGCACCTGCAAATCAATCAATCAAATCCCGCTAGGCAGATTGCGCAGGATCCCAGTCGGGATCGCTCAGTTGCAGCAGAGACCGGCGCACCCGCTGCTCCAGAGCCAGGTTGTGATGTTGGCGGCTGACCTGCAGAGCTGCCTGCAAATCCGAAAAAGCTGTCGCTTTATCCCCCATATTCCAGTAGGCCAGCCCTCGTCCGTACAACCCATACTCGTCGGAGAGGTCGATGCGGTTCATGTCCGCTTCCAGGCGAAAGGCCCGCTCGTAGTCGTCCAAAGCAGCTTTGATCTCCCCCAGCGCATAGAGAAGGTTGCCCCTGATGTAGAGAACGTTGGGCTGTTGGGGTTCTATTTCTAGGCTGCGGCTGAGGTCGGCAATGGCCTCGTCAAAGTAATCACCACAGGCGTAGGTCACCCCCCGCTGGTAGTAGTGGGCTGGGCTGGGATCCCAGTCAATAGCCTGCGACCAATCGGACAAAGCCGCCTCCCAGGTGCCCAGGTAGCTGTGTAAACGGGCCCGCTGGGAATGGGCAAGCGCTGAGGTGGGATCCAAGCGAATGGCTTCATCCAGATGAGCTAGGGCCAAAGGCAGGGATCCCTGTTGCATGAGCAGGTTGGCCAAGCTGAGGTGGTGGGGGACATTGGGGTGTAGGCGCACCAGCTCAGCAAACTCCGCCGTTGCTCCCTGGAGATCCCCCTGAGATTGACGAATCAGCCCGCGATAAAAATAGGGTTCTGGTCGCCGCGGGGCCAACCGGATCGCCTGGCCGAAATCCTCCAGGGCCTGGGGAACTTGGCCGAGGGCAAAGTAGGCTTCTCCCCGCAAAATGTAGGCGTTGGCCAGGCAGGGATCCCGTTGCAGAGCCAAGCTGAGCTGTTCAATAGCCCCCAGCAAATCCCGGTTCAGCCACCGTTCTCGACCACGGTTGTAGGCCAAGATGGCCGGACGGGTAAAGGCAGAGATGGCGGCTGCACCCACCAGGCCCATCACTGCCAAAAGACGATCCTGCCGCCAGCTGGCCATGCTCCCCAGCAACAGGGCAACCGCAATCAAAAGGCGCAAACCGGCAGAGTCGTGGGCTCTGAACATACTGCTCTGCACCGCTGTTACGAGCGTATCCTGTTTTTTTAATCTGCTCGCGAGCTTCTCTCTGATTCTGCCCGATTTGGCAGCGAAAAACGCCGAACAGCTCAAGCCCAAAAAGCTCCCGTAGCTCACTTGGATCAAGAGTAGAAAGGGGATCCCCGTGCTCCTCCCAACCCTTTAGCTTGTGGGGGTGTGGGGGTAGCTAAGCCCCGCACTGTACCCGTAGCGTCAGTGTCGGGATACAGAGACCCCCACATGGTGTATGATGAGAGTAGTTGCACAAAACGGCTTTGCCGGAATCTGGTGCAGCTACGCGGTGGGACATCCCGTGTCTGCTCGCAGAGGGTTCTTGCGTAGGCTCCCCGATGAAGCGAGAAGCCCACACTGTACCCGTAGGGTCAGTGATGGGAGTATGTCACGCCCAGAGCATCAACCGCAGCTCATAGGGATCGTGCATATCGGGGTGAAAGGGCAGCAAGCGGATGGCTAACCCTTGCAAGCCGCTGGCCTCATAGCAAATCTGGCCGGAGAAGATGGCCCGATCCTCCACCGTCTCCACATAGCGCAGGGAGATTGCCTGTCCTTTCTGAATCTGGCCCTCATCATTGACCGGCCCCTGGTAAGCTTGCACGATCACATCCTGAGGTCGCAGGGATCCCAGCCGCACTTCCACCGTCACGGTGAGGGGATCCCTGGCCATCACCACTTGGTCATCCTGTGCCAAGGCAAGGCCGGCAGCGGCAGCTTTCTTCGGGGTTTCGATCTGGACGTTGAGAACCTGGATGTTGTACCAATGCTCCTGCAGGTGGTTTTGCCAACGAACGAACTGGCGGGCTGACTCGAAGTGGTCACGGCGCATGCGGTCGAAGTAGTTGCTGAGAGGAATGTAGGCTCGCTGGACGTACTCCAACACCATGCGCTGCGTGCTGAACTGGGGGCAATTGAGGCGAATCGCCTGCTTCATGCGCTGGATCCACTGGTGGGGTAGGCCATCGCTGCCGCGCTGGTAGAAGAGAGGGGCAACCTCTTGTTCCAGCAGGTCGTAGAGGGCATTCGACTCCACCTCATCTTGATAGGCGCGATCCTCATACTCCTCACCGCGGCCAATGGGCCAGCCGGTCTGGTAATAGTCAGCCTCGTCCCACCAGCCGTCCAAAATACTGAGGTTCTGTCCACCGTTGGCTGCCGCCTTCATGCCACTGGTGCCGCTGGCCTCCCGGGGGCGCAAGGGGTTGTTCAGCCACACATCCACCCCGGCCACCATCAAGCTGGTGACATACATGTCGTAGTCCTCAATGAAAACCAAGCGCTGGCGAAACTCCGGCTGCCGCGACACCTGCACGATCTGGCGGATCAGCTCTTTGCCGGGTATGTCGCGGGGGTGGGCCTTGCCGGCAAAGATAAACTGCATCGGGTACTGAGGATGGTTGAGCAAAGCCTTGAGCCGTTCCAGGTTGTGGAACAAAAGGGTGGCCCGCTTGTAGGTGGCAAAGCGGCGGGCAAACCCAATGGTAAGCACCTCCGGGTTGAGGGCCTCAGAGGCCCGTTGGATCTCAGCCGCTGAGGCAGCCCGTTTCTGGAGCTGTTCCATCAAGCGCTCGCGGGTAAAGTTAATCAGGCGGGAGCGGCTGCGCTCGTGGGCCCGCCACAATTCCCCATCCGGAATCCGATCCACCTTTTGCCAGAGGGGATCCGAAGGAGGAGCCTCTGCCCAATCCGGCCCCAGGTAGCGGTCGTAGAGGGCTTGGTTCTCCTCCCCCACCCAGGTGCGGACATGTACCCCGTTGGTGATGGAAGTAATCGGCACTTCTTCCAGCGGGATCCCAGGCCACAGCCGGCTGAACATCTTGCGGGAAACCGCCCCATGCAGCTTGCTCACACCGTTCACAAAAGAGGCCATGTTGATGGCCAGCACTGCCATGCTGAAGGGAGATTGGAAGTCGCCGGTATTTTCCCGTCCCAAAGCCAAAAAGCGCTCCCGGCTCAGGCCCATCTGGCTGTAGTAGAAGCCGAGGTAGTAATCGATCTTGTCGGGCGGGAATAGGTCGATCCCGGCGGGCACCGGCGTGTGGGTGGTAAACATCTGGCTGGACTTGGCCACCTGCCAGGCCTCTTCAAAGCTCAGCCCCTGCTCCACCATCAACAGGCGAATCCGCTCTACTGCCAAAAAGGCCGAGTGCCCTTCGTTCATGTGGTAGACGGTGGGATGGATGCCAAGGGCGCGCAAAGCCCGCACGCCGCCGATCCCCAGCATGATCTCCTGGTGGATGCGCAGATCTTGGTCGCCACCGTACAGCTCATCGGTGATGTCTTGGTCGTACTGGCTGTTGGGCTCGATGTTGGTGTCCAGAAGATAGAGGGGCACCCTCCCCACCGTCACCTTCCAAATGCGGGCGAACACCTTGCGGTTGGGATAATCCACCTCAATGCGAATTTCGCGGCCCTCCGCATCTCTCTGCAGCTCCAGGGGCATGTTAAAGAAATCGTTAACTGGGTAGCGTTCCTGCTGCCAGCCGTCGGGGTTGAGGTACTGGCGGAAATACCCCTTTTGGTAGAGCAAGCCCACACCCACCAGGGGCAAGCCCAGGTCGCTGGCCGCCTTGAGGTGATCCCCGGCCAAAACCCCCAAGCCGCCTGAGTAGAGGGGTAGACAATCCGCCAAACCAAACTCTGCCGAAAAATAAGCGTAGCACTCCCCTTCCACCGCTTGGGCCGAACGATACTTGCGATACCAAGTGTCCTCCTGCAGGTAGCTCTGCAGTTGTTGGCTGGCCCGTTCCAACTGGGCCAAAAAGCCGGGATCCTCCGCCAATTCATCCAGCCGTTCCTGCCGGATCCGACCCAGAAGAGCCACCGGGTTGTGGGCACAGGCATCCCACAGATCGGGATCCATGCGCCGGAATAGGCTGCGGGTTTCTACGTTCCAACTAAAATGCAGGTTGTAAGCCAACAAGCGCAGACTTTCCAGCGGAGTAGGCAGGTAGGGAGTGACCTTAAACGTGCGTAGCGGCTTCATAAAGACTGGGAGGAGCGTTGTTTCCACTGTCAGGCTACCTTGCCCTCAGCCTGAGGGCGTGGCTTTTTAACTTGAATGTCGATTTGTAATCCAGTGGATGCCGAGCTGTAATCCAACGGCTGCTCGAACTCCCTCAGGGCTCTATTTGGGATGGATCCGACTGCGCCCCTGGCCGATACGATCGCTGCCATTGCCACTGCGGTAGTGCCTGAACAGGGCAGCGTGGGGATTGTGCGCCTTTCCGGGTCACGAGCCCTTCCCATTGTCCAAGCCATCTTTACCCCTGCCCGCCGCAACGCAGTCTGGGAGAGCCATCGGCTCCTCTACGGCTGGATCCACGATGAGAAAGGCCAAATCCTAGACGAAGCGCTGGCCGTTTGGATGCAGGCCCCCCGTTCTTACACCCGCGAAGATGTGACAGAGCTGCATTGCCACGGTGGCATCATGGTGGTTCAGGCCACGTTGCAACAATGCCTGCGGCAGGGGGCGCGGCTGGCTCAGCCGGGGGAGTTTAGCCTGCGCGCTTTTCTGAATGGCCGCATTGACCTCACCCAGGCCGAGAGTGTGGCCGATCTGGTGGCGGCCCGCTCCCCTCAGGCGGCCCGGATGGCCCTAGCAGGCTTGCAGGGTAAGTTAGGGGGATCCATTCGCGCCCTGCGCCAGGAGCTGCTGGGTTTGTTGGCAGAAATTGAGGCTCGCCTCGACTTTGAAGAGGATCTGCCCCCCTTGGATGTTGCCGCTTGGCAGGCCCGGCTCCAAGCTATTCAAGCCCAGATGCAAGCCCTGCTGGCCACGGCAGAACGGGGACAACTGCTGCGCACCGGGGTGAAGGTGGCCATTGTCGGGAGGCCCAATGTGGGCAAGTCCAGCCTGCTCAATGCTTGGTCAGGACAGGATCGGGCCATCGTCACCGATCTGCCCGGCACCACCCGCGACGTGGTGGAATCCCACCTGGTGGTAAAAGGGATCCCCGTTCAACTGCTGGACACTGCCGGCATCCGCGCCACCGAAGATCCGGTGGAACGGCTGGGGGTGGAGCGCTCCCAACGCCTAGCCCAGGCTGCCGATGTGCTGGTGCTGGTCATCGACGCCCAAGCGGGCTGGACGGCTGCCGACGCCGCCATCTATGAGTCTGTCCGCCATCGCCCCCTCATCCTGGTGATCAACAAAACCGACCTCGCCCCGCCAGAGCGGATCCCCCTCCCCCCCGAAATTGCCCACCGCGTCCCCGCCGTTGCCGCCCAAGGGAAAGGGATCCCGGAGCTGGAAAGAGCCCTGGAGCAGCTCGTCACCCAGGGACGTCCCCAGCCCAATCTGGAGATAAGCCTGAACCAGCGGCAGGCTGCTGCCCTCCAACAAGCCCAAGCCAGCCTGGAACAGGTGGGGCAGGCCATCCAAGCTCAGCTCCCCCTGGACTTTTGGAGCATCGACCTACGGGGCGCCCTGCATGCCCTTGGCCAGATCACCGGCGAGGAGATCTCGGAATCAGTGCTGGATCAGATTTTCAGCCGCTTCTGCATTGGTAAGTAGCCCCCTAACTCATACTCATTTTGAGTTTGTGTTACTATGGGCTCAGTTGGGAAGCCGAAGCGGATCCCCGATAATGGAAACACAGTTAGGAGGTTGGCCATGGTTACCGCCGAGAAAACCCGTCTCTACCCCACCCAGATCGATTTGCCAGCAGAGGCTCGCGCGCAACTGGTGGAGCTGCTCAACCAGTCCTTGGCAGACACGTTGGATCTGAAGACGCAGGTGAAACAGGCCCACTGGAACGTTAAAGGCATGCACTTCATCGCCTTGCACGAGATGTTCGACACCTTCGCCGGCACCCTGGAAAACTACGTGGACATGCTGGCGGAACGGGTTACGGCGCTGGGGGGCATCGCCCGCGGCACGGCTCGCATCGTTGCCCAAACCTCCACCTTGCCGGAGTACGATCTGGCCGCTGAAGAGGGTCGGGATCACCTGCAGGCTTTGGCAGCCCGTTACGCTCAATATGCAGCTTCCGTCCGCCGCAACATTGACCGCACCACCGAACTGGGGGATGCCGACACAGCAGACCTGTTCACCGAGATCTCGCGCCAGATTGACAAAGATCTTTGGTTCATCGAGGCTCACCTGCAGGCGTGACGCCAGCGAGGCCAGTCACAGGCAAGTGGATCAAGCAAAATGGGCGTTAACGTTCCCCTCCTGTATTTGGTGGCTCTGGCCAGTATCCTCGGCGTGGCGGGCTTCTTTGTCCTGCGGGAGGTGCTGCGGGTACGGGCCCAGGAAAAGGTCATCCGTGAGCTGCAGCCCCGCCTGAGCAAAGGCAAGGGATCCCCGCAGGAGCACTACGAGTTGGGCAGCGTCTATTTGCAAAAAGGCCTCTACGACCAGGCGGTTGCCCAGCTTAAAAAAGCCCTAGAAGTGGCCGGGGAGAACATTCCCCCCGTCTGCAACGCCCTCGGTTTTGCCTACTTCAGCCAGGGGCAGTACGACTTGGCCATCCGTTACTACAAGGATGCCGTGGCTGCGGATCCCGGTTATGTAACTGCTTGGAACAATCTGGCCCATGCCTATGAGAAGAAAAATCTCTATGGCCCAAGCTTGGAAGCTTACGAAACTGCCCTGAAGTTGGATCCCCGAAATGCCATTGCTAAGCGGCGCTCGGAGTCTCTGCGCAAACGGTTGCAGCCCAGCCCCTGAGGATCCCATCTGCAATTTCATCCGCAGAAATACTCTTGACCGCAGCACAGTTGTCCATAGGAGTTGGCTCTAAAGACTCCATCCTGCCTGTGCAGGCACTTCCTTATCCTCTCAAAAGAAGATTGATAATACTGAAATCTTGAGTGCAAATGTAAGATCCGGTATCGTGTTGCCTGGGCTGGTATTATGTCTTAAATAAAATGAGAGGCCATTTCATGGATTCGCAATCGGTAGCACCTGTGGTTTTGGTGATCCTGGATGGCTGGGGTTATCGGGATGCTCTCGATGGCAACGCGGTGCTGGCTGCGGAAACCCCTGTCCTGGATAGCCTTTGGGCTGCCTATCCCCACACCCTGCTGCAAGCTTCGGGTCGGGCCGTGGGCCTGCCGGCAGGACAGATGGGCAACTCTGAAGTCGGGCACCTGACCTTGGGGGCAGGGCGGGTGGTGCCGCAGGAATTGGTGCGCATCAGCGACGCGATAGAGACAGGATCCCTCTTCCAGGATCCCTTGTTGATGCAAGTTTGTCGCCAGCTCAGAGAGCGAGGGGGCCGTTTTCACTTCGTTGGCCTTTGCTCCGAGGGGGGGGTTCACTCCCACATCGACCATCTCTATGGGTTGCTCAAGCTGGCGGCCCAGGCTGAGATTCCGGCCTATGTCCACGCCATCACCGATGGCCGCGACACCTTGCCCCGCGATGGTGCCAGGGTTCTGGCCGCCCTGGAAAAAGAGCTGCAATGGCTGGGCAATGGCGTCATCGCCACCCTGAGCGGACGCTACTACGCGATGGATCGGGATCGCCGTTGGGAGCGCACCCAAAAGGCCTACGAGATCATGACCCAAGACGGCCCTGGCCGTGGACAAAGCGCCGCGGAGGTGATGGAAGCTTTCTATGCCCAGGATCTCACAGACGAGTTCATCCCGCCCACCCGCCTGGCTCCGGGGGCTGTGCAGCCGGGAGATGCGGTGCTTTTCTTCAACTTCCGCCCAGATCGCGCCCGCCAACTTACCCAAGCCTTTGTCTGCCCAGACTTTTCGGGTTTTCAACGCCCCTTGCTGCCGGCTCTCACCTTCATCACCATGACTCAGTACGAGGCGGATCTGCCGGTGCAGGTGCTGTTCAAGCCCCAGAACCTGAATCACCTGCTGGGCCAAGTGGTGAGCGAGGCCGGCCTCAAGCAATTGCGCATTGCTGAGACGGAAAAATACGCCCATGTCACCTACTTCTTCAACGGCGGCATTGAGCAGCCCTTCCCCGGCGAAGATCGCATCCTGGTGCAAAGCCCGCTGGTGACCACCTACGACCAGGCGCCGGAGATGTCGGCAGTGGAAGTGACCGACAAGGCGATAGAGGCCATCGCCCGCCGCGAATACGGCCTGGTGGTGCTCAACTATGCCAACCCCGACATGGTAGGTCACACTGGCAACTACGAAGCCACCATCCGCGCCCTGGAAACGGTGGATCGCTGTTTGGGCCGGCTGCTGGCGGCAGTGGTAGATGCGGGAGGCACTACTTTGATCCTGGCGGATCATGGCAATGCAGAGCTGATGTGGGATGAGAACGGCAACCCCTGGACGGCCCACACCACCAACCCCGTTCCCTGCATTCTGGTGGAGGGGGAAAGGCGCAAAATCCCCGGCTGTGGCGGCGATGTCAAGTTGCGCTCCAACGGCACTTTGGCTGATGTGGCCCCCACCCTGCTGGAGATCTTGGGCCTGCCTCAGCCCCCCGAAATGACAGGACGTTCGCTTTTGCAGCCGGCAGAATACACCATCCTCCAGCGGCAACCCAGTCCTGTGGGGCGGTAGGTGCCAGGGATCCCTTACTCCGTCACTGGGATCCCTTCTTGGGCCAGCCATGCTGTTAGCTCTCCCCAGTTGCGATAGACAGCCAGAACCCGTGAGCGATCGGGGTGATAGGGGGCAGCCAAGCGCTCCAACTGCAAAAAGCGGGCCTGGGGAGGGATCACCGCCGCTTCGGGATCGGGGGGAGTGGGTCGGCGCAAGGAGCTGCTGTAGCCGCGGTAGATCAGCACCAGATCAGACTCTCCCTCGCTTTCCACCTCCACCCGCAGCACCTCTTGCGGGTGGTCTTGGCTGTAGCGCTCCAAGGCCAAGGGCCAAGGCAGGGCCCTCATGCTTCCAGTTCCCCCTTATCAGTTCCGGGTCGCAGCCGCCAGACAAAGTAGAGGCTGTAGAGCAGGTAGGCCACCAGCCCCCAGGCCCCCACGCTCCCCAGCAGCTCCGGCGATACATTGGGATGGAAGATCTCCCGAAACCCCAGCGGTGGCCCAAACCAAGCCCGGCACTCCTCTGGCAGAGAAGTGCGGAAAGCACAGGGCACAAAGGCCCCCGAAAAGAGGATCCCGGCCCCCATATAACCAGTCAGGCCCCACCGCCAGAGCAAAAAGGCTCGCGCCGCCCAGGTTCTCGACTGCTCGAGAGCAGCACTCCAGTCCCGCCAAAACCAAAGACAAACCAAGATCAACAGCCGCGCCATTGCTCCACTGAGAAAGCTGACGGGCAGGCCCCCAATCATCAGGTACACCGTCACCGCCAAGAGGCTCGATACCCGCCAATAAACGATCAATAGCTGAATCAAGGGCCGCAACCCCACCGCAAAAGCCCAAATCAGCAGCAGCAATGGCATCACCACCGTCAGCGCCACTGCCAAGCGGTAGTCCAGCCAGATTGCATCCACCAGCCAACTCTGGGGAGTCATCCTCACCCTCTGCCACTCCTGCCCCTTAGTATATGAAACCTGGGGGATCCAGGACGGGACACAGAGAGTTACGGAATGTTAACGCCTGCTGACCATCCCCAGCAAAACTTTACACCAGACAGCTTTCAGAAAGTTTTCCATTTTGCCGCTACCGATCCCCGAAAGTGGTAGATTCTTAGCTAGCTCCTCAGAGGAGTATCCCTGTCGTTCGGAAGGCCAGCTGCCTGTCTGAGCGACCAGCGGAGTCTCCTTCAGACCTTGGCCCAACTTAATCTCATTAAGTATTGTTACTTAATCGTGTTATCTTGGGTTAAGGTCAAACCTTGAGAGGCATGACCTCGAAACCATGGCCCGTTCTTCCAGACTCCTCTCTCACAGTTCTACCCGTTGGAAGGCGACCCAGTGGAAGCCCAGACCACTGCCTCCCTTGGAGAATGCACCTCCTTCTCCGAAGCGGGAGGAAGAGACAGGGGATCCAGTTGCGTCAGAGCCACCCCTTGCCCTGGGGAAGCCCGATTTGGCGAGGAAGGTGAAGGGTGGAGCTAGGGGGGCAGCAGTTGCTGGCAGCGGGAGCTATGAAGCGCTGCAGCTGTGGCTGGTGCTGGTTACCTTGGGGGTAAGTCTGGCCATTGCCGTGGGAGTGGCCCTGGTTTACTCTCTGGGGGTAGCTGCCAACTACTTGCTGGGGGCGGTTGTTGGCGTGGTTTATCTGCGCATGCTGGGCCGCGGCGTAGCGGAGCTGGGCAAAAGCCGCAACCGTTTGGGGGTGACGCGTTTGGCTCTGTTTGTCGGGCTGATCGTTTTAGCCACTCAGGTGAAGTCTTTACAGATATTGCCCATTTTCCTGGGGTTCATGACCTACAAGGTCACCCTGCTCATTCATCTTGTCCAGACCTTGACCCGTTCATCTTCTTCTGTGTGATGCCCATGAACCTGTCCTTCTCCTCTCCTCCTCTTTTGGCAGAACTCGAGGTCGGCCATCACCTTTACTGGCACCTGGGCAAATTCACGGTTCACGGGCAGGTTTTGATCGCCAGCTGGATCGCCATTGCCCTGATCTTGACGGTGGTTATCTTGGGCACCCGTCAACTGCAGCGGGAGCCGGCTGGTCTGCAAAACTTTGTCGAGTATGCCCTGGAATTTGTGCAGAGCATTGCCCGTGCCCAGATTGGCGAGAAAAACTTCCGGCCCTGGGTACCCTATGTCGGCACCTTGTTCCTGTTCATCTTCGTCTCCAACTGGATGGGCAACCTCTTCCCCTGGAAGTTAATTCCCCTGCCGGAAGGGGAGTTGGCCTCCCCCACCAACGACATCAACACCACTGCCGGGTTGGCGCTGCTCACCAGCATCATGTATTTCGTGGCCGGCATCAGCAAGCGGGGGCTGTCTTACTTCAAAAAGTACATCGAGCCTACCCCGATTCTGCTGCCCATCAACGTTTTAGAAGATTTCACCAAGCCCCTTTCCCTGAGTTTCCGTCTATTCGGCAACATCCTGGCAGAAGAGCTGGTGATTGCGGTGTTGGTGTTGCTGGTGCCCTTGTTTATCCCCGTGCCGGTGATGATTTTGTTTCTGTTTACGGGGGCGATTCAGGCTTTGATCTTCTCAACCCTCTCGGCAGCTTACATTGGAGAGGCGCTGGAAGGTCATGGAGGAGGGGATCACCACGATTGATCCCGCTGGTCGGTCGATCCATCTTGAACCTTTTCGGGAGGATCATCTCAAATGGGTCAGCGCAAGGGATCCCTTCTTTTGGTAAGGTTTGTTGGGGCTGACAGATTGGTTCTGAAAGCCGCCGACAAGGGAGTGATTTGAGGCTGTAGTGTATCAGACCCGATCACCTCTGAAGCTCAAGAGACGTTGTTGTTGTGTCAATCACCAAGGAGCATCTCACTATGGATCCGTTAACCTCTGCTGCTTCTGTTCTGGCTGCTGCTCTGGCCATTGGTCTGGGATCCCTGGGTCCTGGGATCGGACAGGGGAACGCCGCTGCTGCTGCGATGGAAGGGGTGGCCCGCCAACCTGAGGCGGAAGACAAGATCCGCGGCAACCTGCTGGTTAGCCTGGCCTTCATGGAAGCTCTGACCATCTACGGCTTGGTGGTGGCTTTGGTGCTCTTGTTTGCCAACCCCTTCGCCTAGTGTCCTACGGGGGCGGGCCGCAGCGATGGCCGAGGTGAGCCATATCCGCCCCCCAACCCGGCCTGACGGTAGACCTAAGTTTCTGTTGGGGTCATAACACCCATGCTCTTCCAAACTCTATTGGCTGTTGAAGCGGCTGAAAAAGGTGGTCTTTTCGATCTGGATGCCACCCTGCCCCTGATTGCCATTCAGTTTTTGCTGTTGGTGGCAGTGCTCAACTCCCTCTTCTATGAGCCGGTTACGCGGGCTATCGACAGCCGCAGCGACTACATCCGCACCACTCAAGCGGAAGCCCAAGAGCGGTTGGACAAGGCGGTGTCGTTGACCCGACAGTATGAGTCTGAGATCAGCCAGGCCCGCTTGCAAGCCCAGCAGGTGATCGCTGAGGCAGAGGCTGCAGCTGCTCGCATTCGTTCCGAGAAACTGGCTGCTGTGCAGGCAGAGATCCAGCAGAAGCTGGAGGCGGCGCGGCTACAGGTCGAGCAAGAGAAGCAGGCAGCCCTCGAACAGCTGCAGCAGCAGGTGGATGCCATTGCCGCCCAGATTACCCAGAAACTGTTGGGCAGTGCTCGTTAGATCGCTGGTTGGAAGTACTTTTGGAGGAGCTTGCGATGCCTGTGTGGAGTTGGGTGGCCGGTTGGATCTTGGCTGTGGCCGAGACCACGGAGCTACTCCCAGAAGCCAAGGCAGGAGAGGGGGATCTCTTGGCCAAGATTCTCGAGAGCAACCTGATCAACATCGCGATCATTCTCACCTTGCTGTTTATCTTGGGTCGCAAAGTGGTGGGAGAAGCCCTGGCCAAGCGGCGGGAGGGGATCCTAGAAGAACTGCGGCAGGCGGAGCAGCGCAAGCGGGAAGCCATCGAGAGGCTGGCGGAGGAGCAGCAAAAGCTGGCCCAGGCTCAGCAGGAGGCTGAACGTATCCGCAAGCAGGCGGAAGCCAACGCCGAAGCCCGTCGGCAAGAGTTGTTGGAGCAGGCGGAGCGGGAAGTTGAGCGGCTGCGGGCCAATGCCGAGAAAGAGTTGTCCAGCGAGCAGGAGCGGGTTTTTCAGGAGTTGCGTCGGCAGATCGTTCGCCAAGCCTTGAGCAAGGTGGAGCAGGAGCTGCCGCAGCACCTCAACGAAGAGGTTCACCGCAGCTTGATCGAGAGAGGGATCCAAATGATTGCCCGCTAGCTCTCAAGGAGGAGAAAGGTATGATCAGCAGCACAATGGCTGAGAAGGTGGTGGATCCCTATGCCGAGGCTCTCATTGCTCTTGGGTCAGGCCAGGGATTGCTGGACACTTTTGCCGCCGATATGCGCTTTATTGCCGAGGTTTTGCGGTCTACGCCGGAGCTGGGCCAGTTTCTCGCCAACCCGGTGATCAAGGCCGAGGCCAAAAAGAACCTGCTGCAGCAAGTATTTGCCGATCAGATCCACCCTCTGCTGCTGAATGCGCTGAAGTTGTTGACCGACCGCCGCCGTATCATGTTTCTCGGGACTGTTTGCCGGCGCTTTTTGGATCTGCAGCGGAAGCTCCAGAACATCGTCCTGGCCGAGGTGACGACGGCGATACCCTTGACGGAAGCTCAGCAGCAGTCAATTCGCGAGCGGGTGATGGACTTCACCCAGGCCAGCGGTGTGGAGTTGCAAGCCACTCAGGATCCGGAGCTGCTGGGAGGGGTGGTCATCAAGATTGGATCCCAGGTGATCGACCTCAGCTTGCGTGGACAGTTGCGCCGGCTTGCCTTGCAGTTGGCCTAAGTTGGTTTTTGAGGATCCCTTCCCATTACTTGAGAGGACTGCTATGCCTACCATTCGCCCAGACGAGATTAGCACCATCATCAAACAGCAGATCGAGCAGTACAACCAGGAGATGCAGGTCTCCAATGTGGGGACAGTTCTGCAGGTGGGGGATGGCATTGCCCGCATCTACGGTTTGGATAAGGTGATGGCCAGCGAGCTGCTGGAATTTGAGGATGGCACCACCGGTATTGCCCTCAACCTGGAAGAAGACAACATCGGTGCCGTGCTGATCGGCTCCGGGCGGAATATCCAAGAGGGATCCACCGTCAAATCCACGGGCAAGATTGCCAGCATCCCGGTGGGGGAAGCCCTCTTGGGCCGCGTGGTGGATCCCCTGTGCAACCCCCTCGACGGCAAAGGCCCGATCCAGTGTACGGAGTCTCGCCTGATCGAATCTCCGGCACCTGGCATTGTCGATCGCCGCTCTGTGTACGAGCCCCTGCAAACCGGCATTACCGCCATCGATGCCCTGATCCCCATCGGGCGGGGGCAGCGGGAACTGATCATCGGCGACCGCCAAACCGGCAAGACCACCGTTGCTGTGGACACAATCCTGAACCAAAAAGGGCAGGATGTGATCTGCATTTACGTGGCCATTGGTCAGAAGCAGAGCACCATCGCCCAGGTGGTGGGCATCCTGACCGAGCGAGGGGCTATGGACTACAGCATTGTGGTGGCTGCCGGCGCCGATAGCCCGGCCCCGTTGCAGTGGCTGGCCCCCTACTGTGGCGCCACCATTGCTGAATACTTCATGTACCAGGGCAAACACACCCTGGTGGTCTATGACGATCTCTCCAAGCAGGCGGTGGCCTATCGGCAAATGTCGCTGCTGCTGCGCCGTCCACCCGGTCGGGAAGCTTATCCTGGGGATGTGTTCTACCTGCACTCGCGGCTATTGGAGCGAGCCGCCAAGCTGAGCAGCCAACTGGGAGAGGGATCCATGACGGCACTGCCGATCGTGGAAACCCAGGCCAATGACGTGTCGGCCTACATTCCCACCAATGTTATCTCCATCACCGATGGGCAGATCTTCTTGGAATCGGATCTGTTCAACGCTGGCATCCGCCCGGCCATCAACGTCGGGATTTCCGTCAGCCGCGTCGGCTCGGCAGCTCAGACCAAGGCGATGAAAAAGGTGGCTGGCTCCATCAAGGTGGAACTGGCGCAATACCGCGATCTGGAGGCCTTTGCCCAATTTGCCTCTGACCTGGATGAGGCTACCCAAAAGCAACTGGCCCGCGGCCAACGGCTGCAGGAGTTGCTGAAGCAGCCACAGTACTCTCCCCTGTCTCTGGATCAGCAGGTGGCCATTATCTATGCGGGGACGCGAGGCTATTTGGATGACATTCCGGTGGAGAAGGTCTCCAGCTTCAAACAGGGCCTTTTGGCTTACCTGGGCACCACCCATCCCAAGTATGGCGAGATCGTCCTCTCCACCAAGCAACTCACCGACGAGGCAGAAGAAATCTTGAAAACGGCCATCACAGAGTTCAAGCAGAGCTTCGTGGCCAAGGCGGCCTAGGGTGACGCGGATCTCTCCTGGCCCGGATCCCTGTCGACCACCAAAATAGAGGGAGTAGGTTATGGCAAACCTCAAGCGCATCCGCGATCGCATCAAAGCGGTCAAAAACACCCGCAAAATCACCGAGGCCATGCGGCTGGTGGCAGCAGCCCGAGTGCGGCGCGCCCAAGAGCAAGTGATGGCCACCCGTCCCTTCGCCGACCGACTGGCCCAGGTTTTCTATCGGCTGCAAACTCGGCTGCGACTGGAAGATGTCAACTTGCCTCTGCTGAAGCAGCGGCCCATTCAGACGGTAGGGCTGTTGGTGGTGGCCGGGGATCGGGGCTTGTGCGGAGCCTACAACGCCAACGTGATTAAGCGCACCGAGGAGCGGGTTCGCGAGCTGCAGGAGACAGGGCAGCAGGTGCAGCTTTACCTGGTGGGCCGCAAGGCGGTGCAGTATTTCCAGCGGCGCTCCGCTCCCATCGCCAAGACCTACGTGAATTTGTCGCAGATCCCCACGGCGGCTGAGGCTGCCCAGATTGGGGATCAGCTCCTCTCGGCCTTCTTGTCGGAGAAGGTGGACAAGGTAGAGCTGCTCTATACCCGCTTTGTCTCTTTGATCAGCTCCCGTCCGGTGGTGCAATCCCTGTTGCCCCTCGATCCGTCGCGGTTGGCCACTCAAGACGATGAAATTTTTCGTCTTTTGGTGCGGGGCGGAGAGTTTACTGTCGAGCGCAGCAAAGTCATCGCAGCGGTCTCGGCCCCACCTCAGGACATGATCTTTGAGCAGGATCCCGTGCAGATTTTGGATGCACTGCTGCCGCTGTACCTGAACAACCAGTTGCTACGGGCCTTGCAGGAGGCGGCGGCCAGCGAATTGGCAGCTCGCATGACGGCCATGAACAACGCCAGCGACAATGCCAGCGAGCTCATTCGCACGCTGGGTCTTGCCTACAACAAAGCTCGCCAGGCGGCTATTACCCAGGAGATCCTGGAGGTGGTGGCCGGAGCGGAGGCCTTGTAGGGTTCTCAAAGGAGATCCCCTGAGGAGCCGAGGTTGCGTTGTCGCGCCATCTGGGAGTTGAGCAGAACCACCGGCAAGATCCCCACCAAGACAATGGCCAAGGCCGGTGCCCCTGCTTCCGCCAGACGCTCATCGGCTGCCAAACGGTAGGTCTGCACCGCCAAGGTGTCGAAGTTGAAGGGCCGCAGCACCATCGTGGCCGGCAGCTCCTTCATCACATCCACAAATACCAGCAGCATAGCCCCCAAGAGGCCACCCCTCATCAAGGGCAAATGCACCTGCCACAGGGTGCCCAGGGATCCCTGTCCCAGGCTGCGGGCCGCTTCATCCAAACTGGGGGGAATGCGCAGCAGCGTGGCCTCGACGGTGGCCAAAGCCACGGCCAAAAACCGCACCAGGTAGCCGAACACCAAAGCCGTGAGGGTGCCACTGATCACCAGGCCAGGTGGCTGTTGCAGCACCACCTGCCGCAGGTAGCTCAGCAGTTGATCCAACCACCCTAGGGGAATCAGAACCCCCACTGCAATCACCACCCCAGGCAGCGCATAGCCCAGAGAAGACAACTGCACTGCCAGCCGCAGGCCCCACGGGGATCCCGCCCGTCCTAGCCCCTGCATGCGCAGCCCGTAAAGCACCACCACCGACACGGAAACAGCAATGATAGCCGTGATGGTGGATAGCCAAAAGCTGTTCTGGGCGTAGCTCCAAAAGCGGCGACCCAACTCCCCCTGCCGCAGGGTCATGTGGAGCAGGATCAAGGCCGGCACGACGAAGCCCAGCCCAATCGGGATCCCACAGGCTAGCCAAGCCCCCACCGCCCGGATCCCTTGTAGGCGGTAACGGGTTGGGGTGGGTTTGAACCCTTGGCGATAGTAGCGCGCCCGCCGGCGGGAGACCTGCTCCATCGTTATCAGCAGCAACACCAGCAGCAACAGCAGCGCCGAAAGCTGAGCCGCCGCCACCGGATTGCCCAGGGCCGTCCAGGTGCGGTAGATGCCTGTGGTGAAGGTGTCTACCCCGAAATAGCTGACGGTGCCGAAATCGTTGAGGGTCTCCATCAAGGCCAGCAGACAGCCGGCCACGATCCCCGGTCGGGCCAGCGGCAAAGCCACCTTGAAAAAGCTGGCCCAAGGCCCGTAGCCCAAGGAGCGGCTTACCTCTAAGCAGGCCACCGATTGCTCCTGAAAGGCCAGCCGGGCCGAGAGGTAAACATAGGGATAGAGGGTGAGGATCAGCAGCAGGATCGCCCCCCACAACGAGCGAATGTTAGGGAACCAGTAGTCGCCGATCCCCCAACCTGTTACCCGCCGCAGCCAGATCTGGAAACCGCCGGTTACCTGCAAAAAATCGGTGTAGGCGTAGGCCAACACATAGGTGGGGGCCGCCAGGGGCAGCACCAACATCCACTCCAGCCAGGCCCGCCCCCAAAACTGACACATGGTCACCAGCCAGGCAGTGCCACTGCCCACCAGGATGACCCCCGCCGCCACCCCTGCCATCATCACCAGGCTATTGCGCACATAAAGCCCCAAGACCGTATCGGCCAGGTGCTCCCAAACCTGCCGCTCGTCCGCAAAAAGGCTGAGCAACACCGTAAGGACAGGAACGAGAATGAGACCGCTGAGGGTCAGAGTCAGAAGCGCCCAGCCGTTCAGAGGAAAGAAGCCACTTCCCGGCAGAGATTTGCTCAACAACTTCAACCTCATCTCTTTGTCCATCTCAACAGGCGGGAGCTACCTCTTGAGCAACTCCTGGGGAAGAAAAGGGGATCCTCCAGGGATCCCCAACCAAGTTTTCTCTCAAAACAAGCTCTTGGGCAGCTTAACGAAATAAACGATGTTCTCGTCTTGCTTGTTACCAAGGTAAGGCATAGTTTTTTCTTGAGCCGCGCCCTTTTCCGAGACGATGCCAAAGTCGTCGTCGTTAACTATCGCTAGGGTAGTTGAGTTGAGAATGGCCAACCCCTCGGGCTTGTCGTGGGGATAATTGGGGATCGACATAATGTCAAATACTTCTTCTTTGGAAACGGGCTTGATCCCCGCTGCAATGATTTCCTCTTGGGTTAACTGCTCCAGAGTCTTGCCGTTAACCAGCAGGCCATTTGGACCAGGATCAAAGACATCCGTGGCAGCGGCAGTATCGATTTTGTAGATCTTCTTCGTAACCTCTTTGTCCTCTCCCGGCGTTTTGCCATCCCGTTCGAGAACCAGGAAGGTTGTGTCGGTAATGGCGACAATTTCGCTAACAGCGGTGCCAGTTCCCTCTAAAGGATAGAGGTATTCTTTGAACTTGCCCGTGGCCAGTTCATAGAAGAGTATCCTGCAAACAGTTGCGGTCTTTTGAACATCTTTGTTGGGGTTCAAAAGCGGAGACTGCATGATGCCGACCAAGTATTTCTGATCGGGCGTCAGAGTTAGCCCCTCCATGCCGCGATTGGGGCGCCGATTTTTGTAAACTTCTGGAAGCTTTTTGCCGCCAACTCCACTTCCAAAAGGATTTAGCCACTCGATGGCCTTGCCATTGGAATCAAAATGGATCAAGTGAGGTCCGTATTCGTCGGCAACCCAAAAGCTTCCATCTTTGGCCACCGCGATCCCCTCTGGATCGATACCTTTGGGATCCGGCGCAAGCTGCTTGCCGCTGAGATCGTAGGCATTCTCTCCCGTTCCCCCCGAGCCAGATGGATTGGGGATCCCGGTGAGATTTTTGCCTGTCTCGTCTTGCAGCAGGATGACCCTGTCCAACTTGAAGCCCTTGCCGTCCAAAGACAATCTGGCAACTTGAGGGGTAAAGTCTGGCTTAGGGAAAATCTTGTCGTTTGACTCAGCTCCATCAATATTGGGACCGCGATCGGTGAGCACATAAAAATATTGGCCATCAAAGGCAAGGCCAGAGCCAAACCCACCATTGTAGATTTTGACGCCGTTTTCTGTGGTCAAAAGCAGATCCCGCTTTGGAACAGGAGCCTTTTCGGGAAGGTTTTCAATTGCCTTTGCCGGGCTATTGGTGTAGAAAGAAGTTAAAGAAAGCAGGAGCAAGAACAAGCTTGCTGTTCGCAGTTGTTTCATTTGGCAAACCTCCAGAAGCTTTTGAAAAAGAAAGACAGGACGCCTGAGCGGCCTCGAACGGAAGCAACGCCGTCCTAGAGTATCGACGCTTGGCCAAGAACCGTCAAGCTGCTTAACGTTCACGGCGTCAAGCAATGAAAGGCTGCACTCAGGGCCTGTCCTGGAGGCCTGATCTACTTCCAACCGGCCCGATCCATTACCTTTAGGGCATCAGGGGTGACGCGGCCAATGCTGGCGGCGTTGATCGTATCTTCCTTAAAGGTGCCAAAGCTGGCCACCACCGAGTCGATCTCAGCCCCGGGCAGTACCGGGTACTCATTGTTGCTCTGGGCAAAAATGGCCTGCGCCTCTGGCCCGGAGAGAAACTCCAAAAATTGGATGGCCGCGTCTTTGTTGGGAGCTGTTTTCAGAATGCCGGCCCCGCTGATGTTGACGTGGGTGCCGCGATCCTGCTGGTTGGGGAAGAAGACGCCGATTTTCTCGGCTACGGCGCGCTCTTCTGGATTGTCGGATTTGATCAAACGCGGCAAATAGTAGGTGTTGGCCAAAGCCACGTCTCCCACCCCGGCGGCCACGGCCTTGATCTGATCCGTGTCTCCCCCTTCCGGCGGACGGGCAAAGTTGGCCACCAAGCCCCGGGCCCATTGCTCCGTTTCCGGGATCCCGTGGGCCAAGATGATCGAAGCCGTCAAGGATTGGCTGTAAACGTTGCTGGAGGAGCGGGTGAGCACCTTGCCCCGCCACTTGGGGTTGGCCAGATCTTCGTAGGTAGACAGCTCGTTGGGATCCACCTTGTCTTTGTTGTACATGATCACCCGCGCCCGCTTGGTGAGGCCAAACCAGTACCCCTCTGGATCCCGCAGAGACTCGGGAATATTTTTGGAGAGCGTCTCCGACTGGATGGGTTGAAACAAGCCCTCGTTCTGAGCGCGCCACAACCGGGCAATATCCACCGTCATGAAGATGTCGGCGGGGCTGTTGGATCCCTCGCTGCGGATGCGCTGGACGATCTCATCGGCGTTGCCCTGCACCCAATTCACGGTAATGCCCGTTTTCTGCTGGAAAAGTTCGTACAATTTCTCGTCTGTGCCGTAGTGCCGCGAGGTGTAGAGGTTCACTTCCCGATTGGCGCCATGGGCCGGACGCAGAAGAGACCCTGCTGCCAGAGCCGCAGAACCTAGCGTGGCTCCACTGACAAATTGCCGTCGCGATAAGCGCATACCCAACTCCTAAGTTCAAAAACATCTCAAGAGACACAGCTCCACCGGCCAAGCTGGCCATGCCTCTCTCTGAGAAAAAACCTGAAAGCTACGTCCAAAGGACAAAGGCGGTTCTCGCAAATCTCACTCTGTTGACCCTCATCTTAGGCCAGCTTTATTGAGACTTTTATTCAAGAACCTCGCCTTGGGGCAATGATAGAGGATCTCAAGTACCGGGTCAAGCTCTTAGAAGTTTTTCTCATCTCTCACCCTTTGGGATGGAACTGGCCAACTTCCCCTTGTTCTCGACAGCACTCGAGATGGCCGGCGACCCAGCCGATCTTGCCGATCTTGTTGAGCAATCGGTCTGTGGCCGGAGCCCCGCGGAGCAGTATTGACAACACCCGCAAAAGCTGGAAGGGCTTCGGGTATAACGGGAGCAGGGTAAATGACAGAGCTATGGTGAGCTCCCTTTCTGGACTACCTCAGGCGCAGGTGCAAGAGAATAGCAGGGATCCAGGTGTCTCTATCCTGGTCTGCGGCTACAACGATTTGGTGGAGCTCACTCTCCAAGCCCTAGAAGCTTTTGGACATCGCGCTGTAGTAGTTGCTCCCGATCTGCCCCCTCATTTGGAAGAGCAGTGGCAATACCTACAGGCGGATCCCCGCCAGCCGGGGGTGTTGCAGCGGGCTGGGATCGAGCGGATTAGGGTGGCGCTGCTCCTGGAGGACAGCGACCAAGCCAATTTCGAGCTGGCTTTGCTGATTCGAGATCTCAATCCACAGGTGCGTGTCGTCTCCCGTCTGTTCAACCACAGCCTTGCCCGCTATCTCGACTCGGCTTTGCCGCAGCATTTTTCCCTATCGGTGGCGGCTTTGGCTGCCCCGGCTTTTGCCCTTAAGGCTGTTTCCGACGAATTTGTTGGCTACTTTGAGCTGCCCCAGCTGGAAGCCCAGCCGGCCACGCTTCCGCCAGAGCTGGCAGATCCGGCTTACTTTGTCTCAGACCGAGAGACCACCCTCTGGAACGTGGTAGAGCTGACCATCGGATACAACTCCCGCCTGCTGCATATGCCCCTCTCGGAGCTGGAGGAAACTTTTGGGGCGCGGGTGCTGTTTCATTACCCGGTGGATGGGCTTTCTAACTTTTCCAAACAGCGAGTTTTCGACGACTTTGACCACGAGGCAGAGCTGCTGGAGGGGGATCGCGTTTTGGTCATTTGCGATCCCAGAGCCTACCTGCAACTGTTGGAACGCAACGGGCGACGGGGCTCCTCACGGGCACAGCGCTGGGCCAGCGGCCAGATGCAGGACAAGCGACAACAACGGCAAGGCAGGTCGTTGGGGCGGGGATCCCTTGGGTCTTGGCTGCGCAGAGGAGTGCAGGGACTCCTACAGGTCAAGCCCATCGTGCGCACCCTCACCTTCACCTTGGGGGCCATGCTGGTGCTGGGGGTGATCAACTTCAGGATGATCGGCAAACCCCTCATCGATGGGCTTTTGCTGACGATCGTGGTGCTGACAGGGGGCTACGGGGATATTGAGGCTTTTCAACAGCCGGAAACACCGCTGGGGGTGAAGGTGCTGGCGGTGATGATGACCTTGGTGGGGGCTGCCCTGGTGGGGTTGATTTACGGCTTGGTGACCGACAAATTGGTGAGCAGTCGCTTTGGCTTGGGTCGGGCTGCCCGTATGCCCAAAGAGGATCATGTGGTGATCGCAGGGTTGGGGCGGCTGAGCTATTTGGTGCTGCAGTTGTTGCGGCAGATGGGCTACGAGGTGGTGGTGGTGGATCCCAATAGCGAGAACCCTCTCTTGGAGGCAGCGGAACGGGAGGGAGCGGTGGTGGTTCGTGGGGATTATGCCCTGGCAAGCACGCTGCAGCAGGCTCGCATTCAAGGCAGCCGCTGCCTGATCTGCACCACCCCTGACGATCTCACCAACCTGGAGACGGCCCTGACGGCCCACAGCCTGCAACCGGGGATCCGCACCATTTTGCGGGTTACCGATCCCGAATTGGCCGCTCGGATGCAGCGCCACATGCAGACGCTGGGGATCAGCTACAGTGCTACCGGGTTGGGGGCACGGGCTTTTGCCACAGCAGCACTGGTGGGATCCGTCTACGGCACTCTGGCTTGGCAAGGGGAAACTCTGCTGGTGACGCTGCTGGAGGTCTCGGCCGATTGCCACTACCTGGGGCTATCCTTGCGCCAACTGGCCCAGGACTATGACCTGGTGATCTTGCTGCATCGCTCCCGACCGGGGAAACCCTGTGTTTTTCCCAAGATCTGGCAAAAAGAGGGCAAGACCCTGTTGAAAGAAGGCGATCAACTCTATGTGATGGGAACGGTGGAATCCCTGATTCGCTTAACCCAAGGACGGCCTCTTCCCCCAGAGCTGTATCAGGTGCGCCTCCTAGAGTATCGCAACCCCTATTTTGAAGAGGAGATCCTCTCGGCTTTATCGTTCTACGCACGCCTGCCCAAAACGGCCCTGAAACCCCTATTGGGCTGTCTGCCGGCGGTGGTGAGCCCACCCCTTCCCCGCGACAAGGCAATCAAGTTAGCCCGCCAACTGCGCAAAATGAGCACTGAAGTGCAGGTGTTTGCCCAGGCGCAGCCTGCCCATTGGATCCCTGCAGCCATGAACGAAAATAGCGAGAGTAATCTGAATTGATTTGGACACTGTTCTGTTTATTGGTCTATTCTGCACTCCGTAGTCCAAAACATCTCGTTATGGGCAGTTGGACATTCAGCTAGAAATCGCAGGAGCCCCGCACTGTACCCGTAGGGTCAGTGCCGGGAGGAATGCGGAAGTCACAATAGAACCATGACCCAAGTCCTGACCGTATCCTGCAAGCTCAAGGCGTCCCAGTCGCAGGCCGCCAAATTGGACGCGACTTTGGAGGCTTTTGGCCAAGCC